>NC_003911.12:3767500-4012500 GCF_000011965.2 Ruegeria pomeroyi DSS-3
CGGGCGAGGATGCCACCGCGCTTGGCTTCAACGCCCATGGCGGGGTCGGCTGCATCTCGGTCACCGCCAACGTTGCACCGCGCCTGTGCGCCGAGTTCCAGCAGGCAACACTGGCGGGCGATTATGCCAAGGCGCTGGACTATCAGGATCGCCTGATGCCGCTGCACGAGGCGATCTTTATCGAGCCGGGCCTGGTCGGCGCCAAATACGCCCTGTCGAAACTTGGCCTGTGCAGCGAAGAGGTCCGCTCGCCCCTGACCGGTCTCGAAGACAGCACCAAGGCTGCCATCGACGCGGCGATGAAACACGCCGGGCTGTTGTAACAGCCGGACAAAGAACCGGCGCCCGATATCTGGGCGCCGGACTTCTGCTTCTTTCTGGTCAGAAATACTCAAATGCGACGTCGCCGCGCGGGCTAACGTTTGCCGTAGTAGAGCCCGACCACATGTTCGGCCTGGGCAAAGAACAGCCAGCGCGACACCGCCACGCCCGCCAGATGCGACAGCACCGCCAGCAGTGCAAGCGCATGCCCGAAGGGCAGCAGCAACAGCAGCACCGGCAAGACGAAAGCCAGTACCAGCGCGATCACCCGCAGCTTGGCGGCATGTTTGCGCCCCACCACATGCACGAATTCGCGCAACAGATAGTTGCTGCCGGTATGGGGCGGCTCGAAGGCGCGCACCACGCCGCCCTGCCCCAACCCGGTCGCGCTCGCCAGATCGGTGCCCGACCGCGCCAGCGCCCCGTCACCCTGTCGCCACCAGACCAGTTGCACCAGCGCGGCCGAAACAAGCAGAATCAGCGCCAGCCTCACCTGCCCTGCCAGCAGCGCGCCACCGGCCAGGCTGAAGGCCAGGAACAGCACCGGCGTCAGCGGGCTGTGCCAGCGCGGGACGGTCCTGAGCTGCGCATAGATCATCGAGGTCGTAAACACGGTGCCCAGCGACAACAGCGCGCCCAACCCTCCCAGCAGGCTCCAGCGCTGGTCCAGAAACACCAGACCCAGCGCATAAAGCCCCATGACCAGCAAGGCAGCCACTGCCGCACATCCCTCGCGGCTCAACCAGCTGGTGCGCCATTGACTGAAAGCCTTCCAGGCGCGCTCGGGGTGACCAAGGTGAAAGGTCGAGGCCAGCAGCCCCCCCACCGCCATGGCATAAGCGATGACGAAGAAGACAAAGGCGACCCAGCCGGATACCGAGGGCAGGCCCAGCCCAAGAAAGAACAGCAGGCCAAAACCCAAGCCCGAGAGCGTGGTGAAGAGAATGACGGAAGGGGCGGGATGCATCAGAGTTTCTCCAGTGCCTTGTCGAGCCAGGCCATGAACCCCTTGGGCTCATCGGCGACCGGCGCCAGCAGGGGCGCCAGAATGTCGATCTGCGCTTCGATCTGGTCCTTGGGCCGGGGCGGCAGATACTTGTTCACGGGCCTGGTGCCCATTTCGGGCATCAGATCCATGCCGCCGCGCTCGGCCACCAGGTGCGACACCGCGCTATCCGGATCACCCAGATCGCCGAAATGCCGCGCACCCGCCGGGCAGGTGCGCACACAGGAGGGGACGCGGTCCTCCTCGGGCAGGTTCTCGTTATAGATACGATCCACACACAGGGTGCATTTCTTCATCACGCCTTCGGCCAGATCCAGCTCACGCGCGCCATAGGGGCAGGCCCAGGCGCAGAGGCCACAGCCGATGCAATCGCTCTCGTTGACCAGCACGATCCCGTCCTCGGAGCGTTTGTAGCTGGCGCCCGTCGGGCAGACGGTCACACAGGGCGCGTCCTCGCAATGCAGGCAGGATTTCGGGAAATGGACCAGCTGGGCGTGCCCCTCGGGCGGCTGCACCTCATAGGAATGCACCCGGTTCAGGAAGGTGCCCGACGGATCGGCGCCATACGGATCCTGATCGCTGAGCGGGGCGCCGTAATTCTCGGTGTTCCATCCCTTGCAGGAAATCACGCAGGCATGGCAGCCGACACAGGTATCGAGGTCGATCACCAGCCCCAGCTTACGGTCGGTCTTCTGCGGCAGCTCCGTCATGTCACGCTCCAGCAGCCACGGGCACACGCAAGAAAATTCGACGAATTTTCTTGGCAATTTTCTGTGCAGAAAATTGTTCCCCTCATTTCCCCACCTTCCATGTCAGCTCTTTCGGGCCGGTTCCCACGGGCGATTTCAACGCGGGAAACTCGGGCTGGCTTTCAGCTCTCTCTTCAGGGCCTGCGACCCTTTCGATCTTCACCTTGAGATCGAACCACGCCGCCTGACCGGTCACCGGATCGGAGTTGGCCCAGCGCAGCCCGTCGCCCTTGGGCGGCAAGAGCTCGTGGATCAGATGGTTGAGCAGGAAGCCCTTGGTGGCCTCGGGCGCGTCGGGTTCCAGCGCCCAGGCGCCCTTGCGCTTGCCGATCGCGTTCCAGGTCCAGACGGTGTTCTCGTTCAGCGCCGCCATCTCCATCACCGGCACCACGATCTCGCCATGGGGCGAGGTCAGGCGCGCCCAATCGCCATCCTTCATCCCCTGTTCGCGCATGATTTTTGTCGGAACATAGAGCGGGTTGCGCCCGTGCAGCTGCCGCAGCCATGCGTTCTGGGTGCCCCAGCTGTGATACATCGCCATGGGTCGTTGGGTCAGCGCGTTGACAGTGAACCCTTCGTTGCCCTGCTGGTCAGTCTCGTACCAGATCGGCAGCGGGTCCAGCCGCGCACCGATCCGGGCGCGCAGATGGTCGGGCGGTTGCCGCTCGCCATGGCCTTCGGCCGCCAGCTGGAACCTGCGCATCGGCTCGGAATAGAGCTGGAACAGATATGGTTGCGGGCTGTCGTAGAGACCCATGCCGACGGCCCAGTCCTGATAGGCCGTGTTCCAGGGTTTGTAATATTGCGCCCCGTCCGGCACATGTTCGACAAAGAAGCCGCCGTTTTCGATATAGCGATCGAGCTGATCGGGGTTGACCTCGCCCCGCCCGGCCTTGTCGCCCGCCTCTCCCCGGAAACCGGCAAGCGGGCCGATGCCCGGTTTGCGCTGGTGGTTGACGATGTAATCGGCGTAGTCGGTATACTTCGCCGCACCGCTTTCATCGGTGAACCCGGGCAGTTGCAGCTTGTTGGCCAGCTGCACCAGCACCGTCTGAAAGCCGCGTACATCGCGGTCGGGTTCGATCACCGGCCAGCGGATCGCGTCCGCCGCGGCATCGGCCTCGCAGATCGGGCGGTCGAGCAGCGAGATACAGTCGTGCCGCTCCAGATAGGTGGTGTCGGGCAGGATCAGGTCGGCATAGGCCACCATTTCCGAGCTATAGGCATCGGAATAGATGATCCGCGGGATGACGTATTCGCCGCTTTCGTCCTTGTCCGTCAGCATGTCCATCACACCACGGGTGTTCATGGACGAGTTCCAGGACATGTTCGCCATATACATGAACAGCGTGTCGATCTTGTACGGGTCCCCGGCATGGGCGTTTGAGATCACCATATGCATCAGCCCGTGCGAGGACATCGGGTTTTCCCAGGTGAACGCCTTGTCGATGCGGGCCGGGCTGCCGTCGGGTTTCAGCGCCAGATCTTCGGGACCGCGCACGAATCCCAGATGCGGGCCGTCAAGGGGCGCGCCTGGCGTTGCCTTGCAATGGGGTTTGGGATGGGCCTCGACCGGTTTTGGATAGGGCGGTTTGAAGCGGAAGCCGCCAGGCACCTCGACCGTGCCCAGCAGGATCTGCAACAGGTGCAGCGCGCGGCAGGTCTGGAATCCGTTGGCATGGGCCGAGACCCCGCGCATCGAGTGGAACGAGACCGGGCGCCCGGTCATCACGTTGTGGGTCTCGCCCCGGAAATCGGTCCATTCCTGGTCGATCTCGAACGCCTCGTCAAAGGCGACACGGGCGATCTCGGCGGCCAGTGCACGAATGCGCGGCGCCGGGATTCCACAGCGCTCGGCCACCGCCTCGGGCGCGTACTCCGCGCTCAGGTAACGCTCGGCCATGGCCTGCATCACCGTGCGGCAGATGCGTCCGTTCACCTCGGTGCTGCCCGACAGATCGGGGCGCACGCCGGGGCGGTCGAACGGGGTCAGTTCACCGCTGGCCCGGTCGATCACCAGAACCTTGTCATCGGCGTCGCGCAGCAGCAGGCCATGATCGGCGCCGCCGGGATTGTCGATCACCAGACAGGGCGCATTGGTATAGCGGGCGAGATAGTCGAGGTCGACCTTGCCTGCCTTCATCAGCACGTGGATCAGCGACAGGATCAGCAGACCATCGGTGCCGGGCGTGATCCCGTACCAGTCATCGGCCACCGCGTTATAGCCGGTGCGGATCGGGTTGACGCCGACCACCCGCGCGCCACGCGCCTTGATCTTGCCGATGCCCATCTTGATCGGGTTGCTGTCATGATCCTCGGCCACGCCCAACAGAATGAACAACTTGGTATGATCCCAGTCGGGCTGCCCAAACTCCCAGAAGGCGCCGCCCATCGTGTAGATGCCAGCCGCCGCCATGTTGACCGAGCAGAAGCCGCCATGGGCGGCATAGTTCGGGGTGCCGAAATTCTGGGCCCAGAAACTGGTAAAGCTCTGCGACTGGTCGCGGCCGGTGAAGAAGGCCAGTTTCGACGGATCGTTCTCGCGGATCGGTTTCAGCCAGCCGGTGGCGATCTCCAGCGCCTCGTCCCAGGTGATCTCCTGGAACTCGCCCGAACCGCGCGGCCCCACCCGTTTCAGCGGCGCGCGCAGGCGCGAAGGGGCGTTGACCTGCATGATCCCGGCGGAGCCCTTGGCACAGAGCACACCCTTGTTCACCGGATGCTCGCGGTTGCCCTCGATATAGGCGACCCGCTTTTTGCCATCCGGGCCATCCTTCATATGCACGTTGATGCCGCAGCGGCAGGCGCACATGTAGCACGTCGTCTTGCGAACCTCGTCGGAGACATGCGGCGAGGTCTCGATCTTTGGCTGGTGGTGGCTCATTCGGGTTTCCCTGTTCTGTCGTTCGACACGCTAGGGCAGATCACCCCATTCCGCGACATTTTCTTGGAAATTCAGACTTTCCGAAACCTTTTTCCGAAAAACTGAATTTCTGGGGTGTTTTGTTCCGTCATTGCGTTTGCGCCATGGCTTGCAGAACGGTGACGGCGATCATCTGGGTGACATCGCCTGCAACGCATCCGCGCGACAGGTCGTTTGCCGGTTTCGCCAGCCCTTGCAGAACCGGGCCGATGGCCGTGTATCCGCCCAGGCGCTGAGTGATCTTGTAGCCGATGTTGCCCGCGTCCAGATTGGGGAAGATCATCACATTGGCCTGTCCGGCCACATCCGACCCCGGCGCCTTGGAGGCACCGACCGAGGGCACAAAGGCGGCGTCGAACTGCAATTCGCCATCCGCGTCCAGATCGGGATGATCCGCGCGCAACCGGGCCAGCGCGTCGGTGACCTTGGAGACATGGGGATGCCGCGCGCTGCCCTTGGTGGAAAAGGACAGCATGGCGATCTTCGGCTCAGCCCGCAAAAGCGCCCGGCACGAAGCGGCAGATGCTGCGGCGATGGCGGCCAGTTCCGCGACCGATGGGTCGATCACCAGCCCGCTGTCGGAATAGAGCATCGCGCGGGCATGGGCGGTGGCGGCCTCGGGCGGATACATCAGGAAGAAGCTCGACACCATCGCGGCGCCGGGCGCGGCGCCGATCACCTGGATGGCGGTGCGCACAACGTCGGACGTGGTGGCAACCGCCCCGCCGACCGTGCCCACCGCATGATCGCCGCGCACCAGCATCGCCGCATAGACAAGCGGAGTGCGAACGGCAGCCAGCGCCGCTGCTTCGCTCACACCCTTGTGGCGACGCAGACCGTAATAGGCGGCGGCAAATTCGGCGGTCAGCGGAGAACTGTCCGGATCGTGGATGGTCAGACTGTCGGCAGGCGCGCCTTGCGCCTTCAACGCGGCGCGGATTTCTGCCGCCTGCCCGACAAGGATCACATCCGCGATCCCCGCCGAGTGGGCGGCCAGCGCCCCCGCGACAACGCGGGGATCGCTGCCTTCGCTCAGCGCGACGGTTGCGCGCCGGGCCGGGGGATCAGACAGCAGCAGATCAATCGGCGTTTGCGTCATCACCCCGGCCCCTGCGACGGTCAGACCTGCTGTTCGCGCATGTCGGCCTTGTCGATACCGGCCACGCGCACCGGCTTCTTCATCGCGTCGCGGCGGAAGGGTTCGCCCAGTTCCTGGTTGATCATCGCCTCGATCAGGGTGGTCTTGCCCGCCTTCTGATCCTCGATGGCCTTGGCCAGCGCGGCGGTCAGCTCGTCCATGGTGCGGGCGACGACGCCTTGCAGGCCGCAGGCCTTGGCGATGCCGGCATAGCTGACCCGCTGGTCCAGCTCGGTGCCGACGAAGTTGTCATCGAACCACAGGGTCGAGTTGCGCTTTTCCGCGCCCCACTGATAGTTGCGGAACACGATCTGGGTAACCGCCGGCCACTCGCCACGACCGATCGCAGTCAGCTCGTTCACCGCGATGCCAAAGGCGCCGTCGCCGGAGAAGCCGACCACCGGCACATCCGGGCAGCCGATCTTGGCGCCGACAACGGCAGGCAGACCATAGCCGCAGGGGCCGAACAGGCCGGGGGCCAGGTATTTACGGCCCTCGTCAAAGTCGGGATAGGCGTTGCCGATGGCGCAGTTGTTGCCGATGTCCGACGAGATGATCGCCTCGCGCGGCAGCGCCGCCTGAATCGCGCGCCATGCCATGCGGGGGCTCATCCAGTCGGGCTTGTCGGCGCGGGCGCGCTCGTTCCAGGTGGTGCCCGGATCGTCATCCTCGTGGGTCATCGACGACAGCTGCTGGGCCCATGCCGATTTGGTCTGGGCGATACGGTCCTTGCGCGCAGCGCGGCCTTCGTCACCGGCGGTGTCGCTGAGCTGGGCCAGGATGCCCCGGGCGACCTTGGCCGCGTCGCCGATGATGCCGACCGAGACCTTCTTGGTCAGGCCGATGCGGTCGGGGTTGATGTCGACCTGGATGATCTTGGCATCGGCCGGCCAGTATTCCATGCCATAACCCGGCAGGGTCGAGAACGGGTTGAGACGGGTGCCGAGGCAAAGAACGACATCGGCGGTCTTGATCAGCTCCATCCCGGCCTTGGAGCCGTTATAGCCCAGCGGCCCGGCAAACAGCGGGTGCGAGCCGGGGAAGGCGTCGTTGTGCTGATAGCCGACGCAGACCGGCGCATCGAGACGTTCGGCCAGCGCCTTGGACGCGGCGATACCGCCCTTGGACAGCACCACGCCGGCGCCGTTCAGGATCACCGGGTTCTTGGCGTTCGACAGCATCTCGGCGGCGGCGGCGACAGCCTCTTCGCCGCCCGAGGGGCGCTCGAACTCGACAATCGCGGGCAGCGCGATGTCGATGACCTGGGTCCACATGTCACGCGGGATGTTGATCTGGGCCGGGGCGCTGGCGCGCTTGGCGTTCATGATCACGCGGTTCAGCACCTCCGCCACGCGGGAGGGGTCGCGGACCTCTTCCTGATAGGCGACGCAGTCGGCGAACATGCGCATCTGCTCCATCTCCTGGAAACCGCCCTGACCGATGGTCTTGTTGGCGGCCTGCGGGGTGACCAGCAGCAAAGGCGTGTGGTTCCAGTAGGCGGTTTTCACCGCGGTGACGAAATTGGTGATGCCGGGGCCGTTCTGGGCGATCATCATCGACATCTTGCCGGTGGCACGGGTATAGCCGTCGGCCATGAACCCGCCCGAGCCCTCGTGCGCGCAATCCCAGAAGGTGATGCCAGCGGCCGGGAAGATGTCCGAGATCGGCATCATGGCCGATCCGATGATTCCAAACGCATGCTGGATGCCATGCATCTGCAGGGTTTTGACGAAGGCTTCTTCGGTCGTCATCTTCATGAGTACGCACTCCATGGTGTTCTGATTGGCCGGCCTCAGTGGGACCGGCATCTTGGCTAAAGGTTTAGGCGGAACCCGAAGGCTGGCGTTAGGGCCAGAATGAAAAGCGGGATAGGTCCAGAGCCTACCCAGCGTGCCGGGCGATGGCACCAGCGATGCGCTCGATCCCCGGCGCGATGCGGCTGGTCGGGATCGAGGAATAGCCCAGGCGATAGTAATTCCTGGGCCGGTCCGCCCCCGAAAAGAAGGCGGTGCCGGGTTCGATGTGAACGCTTTCGCCGCGCAGCGCCATCGCCAGCGCCTCGCTGTCCACCCCGGCGGGCGCCTGCATCCACAGGGACGAACCGCCATAGACGCCGCGCCCGGCGATGGTCAGGCCATGTTGGGCGATGGCGCGCTCGATCTCTTGCCGCCGTTGCAGCAGGACCGAAGACATGCGCCGGATCTGGGCATCGTAATGGCCCAGCGACAGGAAATAGGCGGCGGTGCGCTGGATATGGCCCGGCGGATGACGCAGCACCAGCGAGCGCAGCGCGCGCGCCTCGCGGATGAACGGCTCGGACCCGACCATGTAACCCAGACGCAACCCGGGAAAGAGCGATTTCGAGAAACTGCCGACGTAAACGACACGCCCATCGCGATCGAGCGACTTCAGCGCCGGAGAGGGCGCGCCCAGAAAGGCCAGCTCGAATTCGTAATCATCCTCGACGATCATCGCGTCGATCTCTCTCGCGCGCTCCAGCAGCGCATGACGGCGGGGCACCGGCATGGTGGCGGTGGTCGGGCTTTGATGGCTGGGCGTGGTAAAGATCACGTCGGTATCGTCGGGAATGGCGTCGGGTGGCAGCCCGTCCAGATCGACCCTCAGCGAGACCAGATTGCAGCGCGACTGGATCAGCAATTCGCGCAGCGCGTAATAGCAGGGATCCTCGATCGCGGCCTTGCGCCGACGGTTCAGCAGCACCCGCGCCGCCAGCCACAATGCGTTTTGCGCGCCCAAAGTGATCAGGATCTCTTCGGGCCGGGCCGAGATACCGCGCCGGGGCAAGGTGTGGCGCGCGATGAATTCGATCAGCAGCGGATCGTCCTGATCGACATAGTCGGCGGTAAGCGAGGCGAAATCCTTTTGCCCCAGCGCCCGCACCGCGCAAAGCCGCCAGTTGGCGTGATCGAACAGTGTGGGATCGGCCTGGCCGTAGATGAACGGATAGCGATAGTCGCGCCAGTCCGCCGGTTTCTGCAATGTATCCCCACCCGAGAACTTGCGGGCGATGGCGCGCGACCAGTCGACCGTTTCCTGATCGCGCTCCATCGGGGCATAGCTGGGCGGGATCGGCGCGTTATCGGATACGAAATAGCCCGACCGCCCGCGCGATGTCAGATAATCGTTTGCCAACAGCTCGGTATAGGCCAGCGTCACGGTGATCCGGCTGACCCCCAGATGGGTCGCCAGCCGCCGCGATGACGGCAGTTTCTCGCCCACATGGAACCGGCCCGACAGGATGCCCTCGGCGATCATCTGCTGGATCTGCGCCTGAAGCGTGCCCTGCGCGCCCTGTTTCAGAAAGAAGGTCTCGACCGGTATCGCCATGGGCTCACAATAGGTTGGACTTATGACGTTATCAATTTGGACTTATTGCGCGCTGACAAGGGGCATTGGTGTTTTGGAGTCAAGGGCGCCCGCTATCTGGCCTTATCCCGGCGTGAATTCTCGCGGTTGACGGTTCATTTAAAACTATATAACCAGTTTTATAGTTATATTGGAGGCTGACATGTGGGACGAGGCAGCAGGCGGATTCGCCGCCATGGGATCGTCGGCGCGGCTCAAGGTGTTGCGGGTTCTGGTGCGGGCGGGACAGCCCGGTCTGACGGTGGGCGAAATTCAGCAGCGCACGGACATGGCCGCCTCGACCCTCGCCCATCATCTCAAGGCGTTGGCGGCAGGCGGGGTCATCGAGCAGACCCGGCAGGGTCGTCAGACCATCAATCGCGCCCGGTTCGACCAGCTCGAGGCGCTGGCGCAGTTCATCATGGCGGAATGCTGTGCCGATCAATGTTCGGCCCAAATCCAGGAGACAGACAATGGTTGAAATCACCTCCTCTCCCCGGCGCGCGCCGGGCCGTCTGACAGCGTGGCTAAAAACACCCTGGACGGTGGCCGCGGGGTTGCTGGGTGCGGTGGCGCTGCTGGACCCGGCGCAGCTGGGCGCGGTTGCCCGTTTCGCCGCGACCGCGCTGGCGGGCACGGCGCCCTATATCCTGTTTGCGGTCCTGCTTCTGGCCTGGCTCAAGGCGACCGGCGCCGAGGTTCTGGTGGCGCGCGCCTTTGAAGGACGCGAGACACGGATGATCCTGCTGGCGGCGCTGTTCGGCGGGCTGGCCCCCTTCTGCTCTTGCGAGGTGATCCCATTCATCGCCGGGCTGCTGGCACTGGGGGCGCCCTTGTCGGCGGTGATGGCCTTCTGGCTCAGCTCGCCCCTCATCGACCCGCCGACGCTGCTGATCACGGCGGGCGCTCTGGGCTGGCCCTTTGCCATCGGCAAGGCGGTGGCGGCGGTTGGGCTGGGCCTGTTCGGTGGCTTTGTCGTGCGCGCCTTGTCGGCGGGTGGCGCACTTAGCGATCCGCTGCGCAGGGCCAAGTCCTCATGCTGCGGCTGTGGCGCCCCGAAACCGGCGGCCCCGCACTGGCGGTTCTGGACCGAGGCCGAGCGCACACGCATCTTTCGCGCCGAGTTCCTCAGCAACGGGATGTTCCTGCTGAAATGGATGACGCTGGCCTATGTGATCGAGGCGCTGCTGGTCACCTATGTGCCGGCAGAAGTGATCGCTGGGCTGGTCGGGGGCGAGGGGGTAATGCCCATCGTGGTGGCCGCGCTGGTTGGCATGCCAGCCTATCTGAACTCTTACGTGGCGCCGCCGCTGCTGGCGGGGCTGATGGAACAGGGCATGACAGGTGGGGCGGCCATGGCCTTCATGGTGGCGGGCGCGGTCAGCTCGATCCCGGCGATGGCGGCGGTCTGGTCACTGGTGAAACCGCGCGTCTTTGCGCTGTATCTCGGGCTTGGCCTGACCGGCGCGGTGATCGCCGGCATGCTGTTCCAGACGCTGTAACCCGGTTACTGCCCCGTGCAATGCTGGGGCAGTTTCAGCCGATAGCGTGCCTCGCCACTGGTGACATAGACGCGCTTTTCCACACAGGCGGTGGTGGTCACGCTGGCCGCCACCGGCCCCTCGGTCGAGGTGATCGAGGTCGCCTGGCCACCCGGCAGGCGCACCGAGACAATCGCCCCGTTGCGCAGATCTCCGTTGATCGCGGTCAACGACAACACGTCGAGGGTCAGAAACGCCTCGTGCTCATGAGGCTCTTCTCCCCTGCCGAACAGCAGAAGCCCGCCAAGGATGGCGGCGAACAGGGCACCGGCGGCAAGCGCGGCGCCGCGGGTGTGCAGGAAGGCATAGACCGACACCGCCCGGTGCGGGCCAATCAGTTTGGAAAGCAAATCAAGCATGGGTCGCCGAATGTGAAAAAGCCCCGGCCACAGGGCCGGGGCGGTTTCGATCAGTAACGCGGATCGTCGTCTTCGTCCTCGTCATCCGTGCCGCCCTTGGGCAGGTTGAAGAAGCTGTCGGCATCGGCGATGGACCGGTGATCTTCCTCGTCGTCATCGCTGGTGCTGATCGGCTCGGACAGCGAGAAATTCTCCAGCCCCTCGATCGCGGTCGGGATGCGCGGTCCGGTATCCATGCCCAGCGACTGTTCGGTCGAAACCAGCTTGCGGCGCTCGTCATCGCTCATCACGCCACCTTCGGCGGCTTTCTTGGCGGCGGCCTTTTGCACCACCGAGTCCAGCTCCGACTGGCGGCACAGGCCCAGCGCCACCGGGTCGATGGGCTGCATGTTGGAAATGTTCCAGTGGGTGCGCTCGCGGATCGACTGGATGGTCGGCTTGGTGGTGCCGACCAGCTTGGCGATCTGGCCATCGGACAGTTCGGGGTGGAACTTGACCAGCCACAGGATCGCGTTCGGGCGGTCCTGGCGTTTGGACAGCGGGGTGTAACGCGGGCCACGGCGCTTTTCCTCGCCGGCGGCGGCCGGGTTGAACTTGAGCTTCAGCTTGTGCAGCGGGTTCTGCTCGGCCTTGTCGATTTCTTCCTGGGTCAGCTGGTTGTTGGCGATGGGGTCGAACCCCTTGACGCCTGCCGCCACATCACCATCGGCAATGCCCTGAATTTCCAGCTCGTGCATGCCGACGAAATCGGCGATCTGCTTGAAGCTGATCGTCGTGTTGTCCACCAGCCAGACGGCGGTTGCCTTGGCCATCAGAGGTTTTGCCATGGCTTGTCTCCTTGCGAATACATCTCTCCCGTCGCCGGAATTCGGCTGCCCCGTGGTCTGGGGCGTGTTTCCGTTGTCGGGGAACTCCGACCGTATATAGTCAGGCCGGGCAGATAAGGAAAGAGCGAATGCGCTGGCTGGTTTTATGGGCATTGACCGCAACCGCCGCCTGGGCCGAGGGCGAGCAGGCGGGCGATTTCGACTATTACGTGTTGTCGCTCAGCTGGTCGCCCAACTGGTGCGAGACCACCGGCGATGCGCGCGGCGCCGATCAATGTGACGCGCGCCATGACTATGGCTGGGTGTTGCACGGGCTGTGGCCGCAGTATCACCAGGGCTGGCCCAGCTATTGCCGCACGCCCGAGGCGCCGCCCAGCCGCCGGATGAGCGCGGAAATGGCCGATATCCAAGGCAGTTCCGGCCTGGCCTGGCATCAGTGGAAGAAACACGGCACCTGCTCGGGGCTGAGTGCGGCGGCTTATTACGCCCTGTCGCGCGAGGCATTCGACAGCGTGATCCGCCCGCCGGTCTTTCGCCAGTTGGACAAGGCTGTGAAACTGCCCGCCCGGCTGGTCGAAGAGGCCTTCCTGAAGGCCAATCCCGCCCTTGAACCCGACATGGTGACCGTGACCTGCGCCGATGGTTTCATTCAGGAGGTGCGCATCTGCCTGTCGACATCTCTCGACCCGGTGCCCTGCGGCCGCGACGTGGTGCGCGACTGCCGGCTCAAGGATGCGGTGTTCACGCCGATTCGCTGAACGACCGCATCCGGTCCGGGGTCGGGTCTCAGTTCTGGGCCTTCTGGCATTCGCGCGCATATTCCAGCGCCTTCGAGGTGCCCTTGAGATCAATCGCCATGACCTGCTGACCCTCGGCGCCATAAACCGTCATCACCTTGCGCTGGGCGATGGCATGCACGAATTCGCGGTCGGTGAAGAACACCGTCGCGCCGCGCACCTTGCCCTTGTTGGCGCCGATGGCGGTGGCCTCGAACCGCTCGCCATCCAGATCGAAGGTAATGGGATAGCTGCCGCCATCCTCGATGGAACCCCAGTTCTTGTTGAAGACGGTGAAATAGCCGCGGTTGCCGGTGCGGTCATAGCCAAGCCGCACCACCGACAGATCCTCGTAAACCGTCTGGATCAGACAGCCATTGCCCAGCGCCGGGTCGACCATCAGGTTCCAGCCATGCACGAACCCCTTGTCGATCAGCTCCTGCGACCAGGCAGCGGTGGCGGTGGCGGCGGCAAGAACAAGGGCAAGAATGCGGGTCATCGGGGATACTCCGGGGAATGAATGTCTGAACCCTTGGTACCCGCAAATCCGGGCGTGCCAAAGGCAAAGATGCAGGCCGGGACACAAAGGCCGCTTTGTCTCGCAAATGCGCCTACAGTTCCTTGCGCGCGCGCATCGCGGCCGAGATCGTGCCGTCGTCGAGATAATCCAGCTCGCCCCCGATCGGCACGCCCTGCGCCAACGAGGTCAGCCGCACCCGGCCGCCCAGCTGATCGGCGATGTAATGGGCGGTGGTCTGGCCGTCGATGGTGGCGTTGAGCGCCAGGATCACCTCGGAGATCGCCTCGGCGGTGACGCGATCCGCCAGCCGGGGAATGCGCAACTCGTCCGGGCCGACCCCATCCAGCGCCGACAGAGTGCCACCCAGCACGTGATAACGGCCCTTGAAGACGCCCGAACGTTCCATCGCCCACAGATCGGCCACGTCCTCGACCACGCACAGCTCGCCGGTCGCGCGCCGTTCATCGGTGCAGATATCGCAGATATCCGAGGTGCCGACATTGCCGCAGTTGAGGCATTCGCGGGCGGTGGCCGCAACCTGCCCCATCAGATCGGCCAGCGGGGTCAAGAGCAGCGCGCGCTTGCGGATGAGATGCAGCACCGCGCGCCGCGCCGAGCGCGGGCCCAGACCGGGCAGACGCGCCATCAGCTCGATCAGCGCGTCGATATCCTTGGTCGATCCGGCCATATCCTGTTCCCCGTGCGATCCCCGCTTTGACGCGATCATGCCCGCAGTTCAAAGCAAAGGGAACGGCCCGCGCATCAGAACGGCAGCTTGATGTCCTTGGGCAGGCCCATGGCCTCGGTCAGGGCGGCCATCTCCTCTTGCGCCTTTTCGGCGGCTTTGGCCTGTGCGTCCTTGATCGCGGCCAGGATCAGGTCTTCGACCACTTCCTTGTCGTCGCCGTTGAAGATCGACGGGTCGATATCCAGCCCTTTGAGCTCGCCCTTGGCGGTGGCGGTGGCCTTGACCAGCCCGGCCCCGGATTCGCCGGTGACCAGGACAGAGTTCAGGTCCTCTTGCATCTGCGCCATCTTGGTCTGCAGTTCCTGCGCCGATTTCATCATCTTGGCCATGTCGCCAAGTCCGCCCAATCCTTTGAACATGGGTATCTCCTGTGTTCCGGTTCCGGGGCTAGATACGGACGCCCTGCCGTTCAGGCAAGGGGAATGCGGCGCGAAACCGCGCCCGGTGGGAATGCGGCACGAAACCGCGCCCGATAAGCGCCCGGTGTCAACCCAGTCCGCGACTTGAAGGCGCGGGCAAAGGCGGGCAGGTCGGCATACCCGACCGTCCAGGCGATCTGGGCGATGTTCTCGGCCCCGCGTTCCAGCGCGCCGCGCGCCTTCTCGATCCTGAGCGCTTGCAGATAGGTCGCAGGCGCATGGCCGGTCGCGGCCTGAAACCGGCGGATGAAGCTGCGCAGCGGCAGACCGGCCACCTGTGCCAGTTGTGGCACAGTCAACGGACCTTGCAGATGCATCTCCATATGACGCTGAGCCGCCAGCACGGCGGTATCGCCATGACCGCGCTCGGGGCGAAAGCTTGAATAGTTGCGCTGCTCGCGTCCGGCCGGGTCAATCAGCAGGTATCGCGCCAGCCGCGAAACCATGGCGCCGCCATACCACAAGCCGGTCAGGTGCAGGCCCAGATCTGTCCAGGCCATCAGCCCACCAGCCGTGATCACATCGCCATCGTCGATCAGGATATGTTCAGGCTCCAACCGGGCCTTGGGAAAGGTCTCTCGAAACGACTCCTCAAGCCCCCAATGGGTGGTAACCGGGCGCCCGTCAAGCAGTCCGGCATGGCCCAGCCAGAAAGCGCCTGCACAGACAGAGCAAGCCAGCGCGCCCTGAGCATGCTGCCGGTGCGCCCATCTGGCCAGGGGGTGATCGAGCGCCCCGCGTGCGCCGCCGATCGAGGGCGGAAAGAGGAGCGCGGTAACCCCCTGTTGCGGCAGGGTGTCGGCGTTGACGATGGTGACCTCGGGCCCGGCAGCCTCTGGGTCGAGCCGCGCGATCAGGCGGAACATGTCGGCGAGACCATGCAGCGCGGCCCGCTGCGCGCCGGGATAGTCGACCAAGGCTATGTTTGGCACAATCTGCATGGTCATTGTCATATACGCCAATCGTACCCCTGCTCAATCCGTATCAGGATGCAGGTCATGAATTTGGAACGGAGACTGACAATGACCAAAACAGCCCTGATCCTGGTCGATATCCAGAACGACTATTTCCCCGGCGGCGCATGGGAGGTGCCCGGGATGGAGGCGGCCGCCGGACAAGCCGCCCACCTGTTGGCGGCGGCGCGGCGCGACGGGGTGCTGGTGATCCATGTACGGCACGAGTTTGCCAGTGCCGAGGCGCCCTTTTTCCGCCCCGGAAGCAGCGGTGCCGAGATTCACGCCTCTGTCGCTCCTACCGCGACAGAGACGGTTCTGACCAAGGCACGGCCCAATGCCTTTGTCGGCACCGCGCTGCTGGACCTATTGCAGGGTGGGGACATCCAGGCGGTCACCCTTTGTGGGGCAATGACCCAGATGTGCATCGACGCCACCGCCCGCGCGGCGGCTGACCTCGGCTTTGCCGTCACCGTGGCCGCCGATGCCTGTGCGGCACGGGCCGTTTCGTTCGACGGGCAGGACGTGCCCGCCGAGATGGTGCATGCGGCGTTTCTGGCGCCGCTTGCTGCCAGTTATGGCCGGGTGGTTCCGGTCTCAACCTTGCTCGACTAGCTCAGCGCAGCGCCTCGGCGCGCAGCTTGTCCATCAGGGATTGCAGGGTCTGGGCATAAAGTTCGCCGGTCAGATGGCCGTTCTCGTCGAACTGGTTGGAACTGTCCGCCAGATGCACCTCGGGGCCACTCAGCAGGCGCGGCTGAAACGGCACCATGAAGCCGCGCAGAACCGCCTGTGCGCGCTCACCCCCGGCGCGGCCACCCGCCGCCGACATCACCGCGACCGGCTTGTCCGCCCAGGGTTTGCCGCTGGTGCGGCTGACCCAGTCGAGCGCGTTCTTTAGCGCGCCCGACGGCCCCTTGTTGTATTCCGGGGTCGAGATGATCACCGCATCCGCCGCCGCGATCTGGTCGGCCAGGCGCTGCACCGCCTCGGGAATGCCCTGTGCGGCCTCGTCATCGCCGTCGTAGAGCGGAAGATTCAAATCAGCCTCGGTATAGGTCGAGGGTCCGAACAGACGCGCCGCTTCGCGCAGCAGCTTGCGGTTGGTCGAGGCGGCGCGCAAGGCACCACTGAGGCCCAGCAGGGTGAGGTCGGTCATTGGGTTCTCCTGTTTCTGCGTCCCCCGCTACCTAAGGGGCAATGCCTGCGATCCAAACCCCTGACTGCGCGCAAGCGATGTTCATTTACGCAGAGAGCCGCCCGTCGCCCGCTGTCAGGCCACGATGATCACCTGCCCGCTCAGCGCCCCTTCGACACTTTTGGCATAGGCCCGGCCAACCCGTTGGGCGGGCACGGGTTCATGCCCGGGAAACCAGGCGCCATAGCGCGGAACAGAGACATCGAGCAGGCCCGGGCTGACCACGTTGATCCGTTGGTGGCGCGGCATTTCGATCGCGGCCCCCATGACGAACCCGCCCAGGGCACCATTCGCAGCCGCCGCACCGCTGCCCATCGGGATCGGATCCCGATCAAGCACACCGCTGGTCAGGGTAAAGCTCCCACCCTCGGCCACGGTGTAGAACCCGCCCAGCACCAGGTTGATCTGGCCCATGACCTTGTTGCGCAGACCGATCATGAAGGTCTCGCGGTCAAAGTCGCGCAAGGGCGCGAAATGCACCTCTCCCGCGGTCGAGATCACCGCATCGACCGGCCCGGTGCGGGCATACATCGCCGCGACCGAATGCGGGTCGGCGATATCGACCGTCACGTCACCCCGGCTGCGCCCGGCCCGGATGATCTCGTGCCGGCTGCCCAATTCCTTGCAAACCGCCCTGCCGACGTCACCCTCGGCCCCAACCACAATGATCCGCATCTCATCCTCCTTCGATCTCGCAATAGCGTTGCAATTTGTGCGCCAGCAGCGCCGCACACCGGTCAAGCGCCGCCCGGCGCCCGTTCAGGCTGGCGGCATGGTCCTGCAGGATGCGGCGCCGCTCGGGGATGGTGGCATCGCCCTGCCGGTAAAGCTCGGCAAAGCGGCGCATCGCGCGCAACTCCATCCCGGTTTCACGCAAGGAGGCGAGTAATCTGAGCCAGTCCACCGTTTCGGGTGAAAACCGCCGCATCCCGTCAGCACCGCGTGCAATTGGCGGCAGCAGGCCCGAGCGCTCGTAGAAACGGATCGTGTCGATGCTCAAACCGGATCTGGCGGCAGCTTCTGCAATCTTCATCCGCGATCTCCGCTGCTGGGTTTTCCCAAGCCTACCGCCCTTGAGCGGCTCCAGATCAAGCGGTTTCTGCGGGCAGGCAAACTCACCGGTGCAAAGACAAAACCCCGCGCCTTGTCGGGCGCGGGGTTTGAGTGCCTGGGCTGCTGCCCCGATCAGTTACGTGGGATCACGACGATCTCGACACGCCGGTTGCGGGCCTTGCCCTCGGGCGTCAGGTTCGAAGCGATCGGGCTGTTCTCGCCCATGCCCAGGGTCGAGATCCGGTCATAGGTCACGCCGCCCGCCTGCAGGATGTCGGCCACGGCGCCAGCGCGCCGCTCGGACAGACCCTGGTTATAGGCGGCCTCGCCGTCGCTGTCGGTATGGCCGATGACCTGCACACTGGATTGCGGGTAGCGTACCAGATGCGCGGCCACCTTCTGCAGGTCAGACCGCAGGCCCGGGCGGACCGTGGAACTGTCGGTGTCAAAGGTGATGTCGTTGGGCACGCTCACGATCAGGCGGTCGCCGGTGTTGGTGATGGTGATACCATCATTGGCCAGTTCCTGCCGCAGCTCGGCGGCCTGCTTGTCCAGCGAGTTGCCGATCAGCCCGCCGCCCGCGGCCCCGATTGCGGCGCCGGCCAGCGCGCCCAGACCGGGATTGGAGTCATTGGCGATGGCGCCGACACCGGCCCCAAGGATACCGCCGATCAAGGCGCCCTGTTTGGCCTTCTGGTTGGGGTCGGTATTGGTGCTGAGCGAGGCCGGATCGGTGCAGGCCCCCAGCGCCAGAATGGCGGTCAGTCCAGCCGCGGCCGAGAGTTTCGTGAATGTCATGGCGTCACCTTCTGCTCATGCTCCCGCCTTGTGCGGAGTCTTCTCTATTGCGGGCATTATATCGTCATAGGTGCACTGCGTCTCAAGCGAGAAAAAGGGGAAATCGGCGATTCCCCGCCCATCCACCTATCGAGCCGGCATTGCGGCGGCCTCGTCCCAACCGCTTTGATCCTGCCAGAGCTGGCGCAGGGCCTTGGCCTGCGGGGCGAAACTGTCCTCGAGCAGGTCACAGGCCCAGATCCGGTCGGTGCGGAAATTGCGAAACCCTTGCCGCAACTCGCACCAGGCCGCCACCATGGTGCAATCGAGGTGATAGATCAGCCCTACCGGGCGCAGCACGCGCAGCGTCTGGGCGCCCTCGCCGCTGCGATATTCGATCCTGATCTTGCGCGCCTCGCGCACCGCGCTGCGCAACAGCGCGATGGGGGTGCACCCCTGCCCGGGATCGTCGGCGGGCGCCCCCCAGGGCGCCACCCGCAACCAGTCCGCCGGATCGTGCAGCGCATCGATCTTGGCGCAGACTCGTTCTGCCGCCTGTTGCAGCGCGCTGTCGCCGGTGCGCGCCAGCATCGACAGGCCGACACGCAGCGCCTCGACCTCTTCCTGGTCGAAATTGAGAGGCGGCAGGTCATAGCCGCCCCGCATGACATAACCCAGACCCGCCGCGCCCTCGATCGGGGTGCGCATGGCCTGAAGTGCCGCGATATCGCGATAGACGGTGCGGGCCGAGACCTCGAGCCGCGCGGCCAGATCCTCGGCGGTGATGGGCACGGTGGCGGCCCGCAGGATCTGGATGATTTCGAACAAACGGGTGGAACGGCGCATGAGACCCTCTGACTGGCTGCTGACACCCTAGCACATCCCCCTGACAACGGGGTGTCAGCAGGCATCAGCTTGAATGGTCGCCACACCGGCAGTTACAGGAGACCGATCATGCCAAGCCGCGACCACCATGTGCTGATGGCCTGCAAACTTGAACGTTGGAGTGAACCTCATAACCTGCGCAACTGGGAGATCGAGAGAGAGCTTGCCGCCCGGCGCGCGGCACGGCCCAGGCGGTTGCATCTGTTGCGCTGGATGGCGGCGCGCTGGCGCTAGGCCTCGCTGCGGGCCGCTTCCCAGGCCAGCATGGCGCGTTTCACCGGCAGGCCCCAGTGATAACCGCCCAGGCCGCCCGATTTGCGCAGGGCGCGGTGGCAGGGGATCAGCCAGCTGACAGGGTTGCGCCCCACCGCCGTGCCCACCGCGCGCACCGCGCGCGGCTGGCCGATGGATTGGGCCAGCTCGCCATAGGTGGTGACCTGGCCCGAGGGGATGCGCAAGAGCGCCTCCCAGACCTTGATCTGCAAGGGCGCGCCGATCAGGTAGAGCGGCACCGGTTCCAGGCGGTCACTGGCCGCACCAAAGGCGCTGAGCACCCAGGGGCGCAGGCGCATCGGGTCCTCGACAAACGTGGCTTGGGGCCAGCGCGACAGCAGATCCTCCATCGTGGCCTCGGCGCCGGCCTCGGCGGCAAAGCCGATGCCGCAGATGCCACGCTCGGTCCCCATAACCAGTGCGGGGCCAAAGGGGCTTTCGAACCAGCCCCAGTAGATGGTCAGGTCCGCGCCCTTGCGGGCATAGTCGCCGGGGCTCATCGCCTCCCACCGGACAAAGAGGTCGTGCAAGCGCCCGGTGCCGGACAGACCCACATTCTGGGCCGCCTCCAACAGGGTGAACCGTTCCTCCAGCAGCGCCTTTGCATGGCCCAGCGTCAGGTATTGCTGGTATTTCTTGGGCGAGACCCCGACCCAGCGCGAAAAGATGCGCTGGAAATGCGCGGGGCTCATGTTCATCCGGGCTGCCAGATCGTCCAGCGGCATGCTCTCGCCGCCCGCGTCGATCAGCTCGATCGCGCGGCGGATGACGCCATAGTGATAGCCCTCTTCCGTGGTCTGAACGTTCATGTCGCACCTCTTTGTCTGAACTGGAGAGTAGCGCGCGGGCGCCGTTGTCGCGACCCGGAACCTGTGCAAATATTTGTCAACTTAGTTGACGAATCAACAGGACTAGCCGAGTACTGTGGGCATGACACATGAAACCGATCAGCTTTATCAGGCGGTGCAGGCCACGCGGCCCCTTTTGCGCAACATCACGGCGGCGGTGGAGCGGGGGACTTTGCGCGAGGGCGTAACCGTCGGGCAGCGCGCCATCCTTGAAGGTCTGTCACTGACCCCCGGCGCGACGGCGCCGCAACTGGGCGCCGCGTTGCAGATGAAACGGCAGTATATCTCGCGCATCCTGCAAGAGGTGCAGCGCGCCGGGCTGATCGAGCGGCGTACCAATCCCGAGCATGCGCGGTCGCACCGCTATTGGCTGACCCCCAGGGGGGAGGCCATCATCACCGCGATTCGGGCAGACGAGATGGCAAAGCTGGCGCTTTTCTCCGAGGGGTTCTCGTCCGTCGAACTTACCGCCTATCACAAGGTGCAGCTTGCCCTAACCCGCTTCTTTGCAGATTTGGCCAAGGAGGCCTGACATGTCCTTTCTCTGGATTATCCCCGCTGGATTCGTGATCGCAGTACTCTATGTCCTGCTGGAGATCCGGAAGATCGGCACTCCAACCAAAGGGCCTGTCATCGAGCGTGCCACCCGTCCCGGAACGGCGCTGGTGGTGATCGACATGCAGAGCGATTTCACCGCGCTGCCCGTGTGGGAGGCTGCACAGCTGAACACCGCCATGGAGAACATCAGAACGGCGGTGGATGCGGCGCGGCGGACTGGAATGCCGGTGATCGCGGTCCGGCAGGTGTACAAGGCCGGGCTGGCCCGGCTGTTGAACGGCTGGTTCAATCAGGGGCGCGGCAACGCGGGGTCGCCGGGCATCGGGCTGGACCCGCGCCTGGGTCTGGCGCCCGACGTCGAGGTCGAGAAATCCATGGGAGATGCGTTTTCCGAACCCGCCTTTGTGCGATACCTGGAGGAAAACCGGATCGGCACGCTGATCCTGACGGGCTTGGATGGCTGTCATTGCGTCAAGAACACCGCGTTTGGCGCGCTGAACCGGGGCTATGCGGTGCGGATCGACCCCAAGGCGGTGCTGGCGGCCAATGACGCTGGATGGTCAAAGATGAAGCGGAACCTGACGGCAGCCGGCGCGGAAATGGGCGCGACGGCGGCCTAGTCGCTGCCTTTTCAATTGCGGGGGCTGGTCTGTCAGGGCATTAAGGCCCGGATGGCAAAGCAACTCGATTACCACACGATCCGCGAGATCTTTACCCGGTTCCAGGCCGCCGATCCCGAACCCAAGGGCGAGCTGGAGCATGTGAACGCCTATACGCTGGTGGTGGCGGTCGCGCTGAGCGCGCAGGCCACCGATGCGGGCGTGAACAAGGCCACGCGCGAGCTGTTCAAGATCGCCGACACGCCGGAAAAGATGCTGGCGCTGGGCGAAGAGGGCGTGACCGAGCATATCAAGACCATTGGCCTGTTCCGTCAGAAGGCCAAGAACGTGATCAAGCTGAGCCGCATCCTGGTCGAACAATATGGCGGCGAGGTGCCCAATTCACGCGCCGCGCTGCAATCGCTGCCCGGTGTTGGGCGCAAGACTGCCAATGTGGTGTTGAACATGTGGTGGCGCATCCCGGCGCAGGCCGTGGACACCCATATCTTTCGCGTCGGCAACCGCACCGGCATCTGTCCGGGCAAGGATGTGGACACGGTCGAACGCGCCATCGAAGACAATATCCCGGCCGATTTCCAGCAACATGCGCATCACTGGCTGATCCTGCATGGCCGTTACCATTGCAAAGCCAGAAAGCCGATGTGCGGCACCTGCCTCATCCGCGATCTGTGCCAATTCGAGGACAAGACCCTATGAAGACCTACGATGTCGTTGGCATCGGCAATGCCGTTGTCGATGTGATCTCGCAAGCCGATGACAGTTTTCTCGACCTGATGGGGATCGAGAAAGGCATCATGCAGCTGATCGAGCAGGAGCGCGGCGAGGTGCTGTATGCCTCGATGAAGGAGCGGGTGCAGACGCCGGGCGGCTCGGTCGCCAACACGATCGCGGGCGCGGGTGCGCTGGGTCTGGATACGGCATTTATCGGTCGGGTGCGCGACGATGCGCTGGGCCATTTCTATGCCGATGCGATGAACGAGGGCGGTATCGACTTTGTCAACCCGCCGGTGGCGGGGGAACTGGCGACCTCGCGCTCGATGATCTTTGTCTCGCCCGATGGCGAGCGGTCGATGAACACCTATCTGGGCATCTCGACCACGCTGAGTTCGGCGGATGTGCCACAAGAAGTGACGGGCAACGCCAAGCTGATGTTCCTCGAAGGGTACCTCTTCGACCATGACGCCGGGAAATCGGCCTTTCGCGAGGCGGCGCGGGCGACCCGCGCGGCGGGCGGCAAGGCGGGGATCGCGATTTCCGATCCCTTCTGCGTCGACCGGCATCGCGCCGATTTCCTGTCACTGATCCAGCACGATCTGGATTTCGTGATCGGCAACGAGGCCGAGATCCAGTCGCTGTTCGAGACCGACCATCTGGACGATGCGCTGATGCTGACCTCGGGCATCTGTCCGCTGGTGGTCTGCACCCGCTCGGGCGACGGGGTGACGGTGATGGACGGCACGCTGCGCATCGACGTGCCGGTGGAAAAGGTGGTGCCGGTGGATGCCACCGGCGCGGGCGACCAGTTCGCCGCGGGCTTTCTGTTCGGCATGGCGACGGGGCGCGATTACGAGACCTGCGCCCGGATCGGCAATATCTGCGCCCGCGAGGTGATCAGCCATATCGGCCCGCGCCCCGAGGCGAACATGGTCGAGCTGCTGAAGGAAAACGGGCTGCTCTGAGTTCGGGCTGGGGAGGGGCGCTGCCCCTCTTGCCCTGCGGGCAATTCACCCCGGAGTATTTCCGACCAGAAAGAAGCAGGCGTCGGGCGTCCTCAGGAGGTCCGGCTATGCCTGATCGGCGTGGCTGTTTGAGGTCTCGGCGCTGTTGAGCGCCTTGGCCAGCAGGGTGGTCAGCGCCTCCTGTTCCTCTGCCGTCAGCCCCTCGAGGAGCTGCGATTGTGTCGCCACATGGGCGGCCATCATCTCGTTGATCAGCGCCTGCCCCTTGGGCGTGAGCGCGATGATCACGCTGCGGCTGTCCTCGGGGTTCTTGCGGCGTTCGACCAGCCCGTCCTGTTCCAGCCGGTCTATCCGGTTGGTCATGGTGCCTGAGGCGACCATGGTCGTATCGAGCAGCGCGCCGGGCGACAGCGCATAAGGCGGACCCGAGCGCAGGAGCGTGGCCAGAACGTCGAACTTGGCCGGGTTGAGCCCGTATCGGCCAAAGGTTCTCTGCATCCCCTGGGTATAGGCCATGGACAACCGCGCCACCCGGCCAATCACCGCCATGGCCCGCGTGTCGAGGTCGGGGCGCTCGGCCGCCCATTGCCGGATGATAACGTCTACATGGTCCATGTTCTGGGTTATTTCGAGAATTTATCTTGACGTCAAGATAAATGATGTTATCTCGACGTCAAGATAATTAGATGAGGCCCCCAATGTCACGGACAACAGATATCGCCCTGACCGCAATCGCCCCGGCCATCTGGGGCAGCTCCTATTTCGTCACCACCCAGTTCCTGCCCGCGCATTCGCCCTTTGTCGTGGCGCTGCTGCGAGCGCTGCCGGCCGGGCTGCTCCTGATGCTGCTGGTGCGCAAATTGCCGCCGCGCGGCTGGATCGGGCGACTGCTGATCCTGGGCGCGCTGAACTTTGCGGTGTTCTGGTCGCTGCTTTTCGTCGCCGCCTATCGCCTGCCGGGCGGGGTGGCCGCGACGGTGGGCGCGGTACAGCCGCTGCTGGTGGTGTTCCTCTCGGCGGTGGCGTTGGGGACGCAGATCCGGCTGGGCGCGGTTCTGTCGGCGCTGGCGGGGATTGTCGGCGTGGCACTGTTGCTGCTGGGGCCCGAGGCGCGGCTGGACACGGTGGGGGTGCTGGCCGGGTTGGGCGGTGCGCTGTCGATGGCGGTGGGAGTGGTGCTAACCCGCAAATGGCGGCCTGATGTGCCACTGGTCACATTCACCGCCTGGCAGCTGACCGCCGGTGGCCTGCTGCTGATCCCGGTGGCCTGGCTGGCCGCGCCCGACTGGCCCGGCCTGAGCCTGACCAATCTGGCGGCGCTGGCCTGGCTTGGCCTGATCGGTGGAGCGCTGACCTATATCCTGTGGTTTCGTGGTCTGGCCCGGATCGAACCGGCGGCGGTCTCGCTGTTGGGCATCCTCAGCCCGTTGACTGCGGTGATCCTGGGCTGGCTGGCCCTGGGCGAGGCGTTGAGCCCGGTTCAGGGGTTGGGCGCGGTCATTGTGCTGGGCGCGGTCTGGATCGGGCAGCGCCCGCCGGGCGCCTCCCGCCTGTCGAACTTGGTTCAGCCCAGATGCGGGGCAAAAGCCGCAACGACACGTTCGTAGACGTCACGCTTGAATGGCACGATCTCGGCCACCAGCCGGTCGGGATCCTGCCATTTCCAACGGCTGAACTCGGGGTGGCCGGTTTCCAGGTCGATCTGATCGTCGCGGCCCAGAAAGCGGAACAGGTACCATTTCTGTTCCTGCCCGCGATAGCGCCCCTTCCAGATACGCGGGACAAGATCATGCGGCAGGTCGTAGGGCAGCCAACCGTCGGTCTCGGCGACCATCTCGACCAGATCCGCTGTCACGCCGGTCTCTTCCCACAGCTCGCGCAGGGCGGCCTCGAAGGGGTCCTCGTCCTCGTCCACCCCGCCTTGGGGCATCTGCCAGGCATCGGTATTCTGATCCATCCGCTGGCCGACAAAGACGAAACCATCGCCATTCATCAGGACCACACCCACGCAAGGGCGATAGGGGAGCGCGGCAATCTCTTCGGGAGTCATGGGGGCCCTTCCTTGATTTGCCCCTGTCTAACAAGCGACGCTACGGCGGCAAAGGGGGTGACGTCGGGTTTCGCGTGACAGGCGCGCGGGCTAGGGTGATCTTGCCCGTCAAATCCGAGGGAGAGTAATTTCGATGACTGCGTACCCACACATGCTTGCCCCGCTCGACCTGGGCTTTACCACGCTGAAGAATCGCGTGCTGATGGGCTCGATGCATACCGGGCTGGAAGAGACCAAGGACTGGAACCGGGTGGCCGAATTCTATGCCGACCGCGCGCGGGGTGGCGTGGCGCTGATGGTGACCGGCGGCATCGGTCCGAACATGGAAGGCTCTGTCCTGCCGGGGGCGTCGATGATGACCAGCGACAAGGATGTCGCGAACCATTCCATCGTCACCGCGCGGGTGCACGAGGCGGGCGGCAAGATCGCGATGCAGATCCTGCATGCGGGGCGTTATGCCTATGGGCCGAAATGCGTGGCGCCGTCGCCGGTGAAATCGCCGATCTCTCCGTTCCCGCCGACCGAGCTGGACGAGGAGGGGATCGAGAAGCAGATCACCGATATCGTCAATGCCGCAGTGCTGGCGCAGCAGGCGGGCTATGACGGGGTCGAGATCATGGGGTCGGAGGGGTATTTCCTGAACCAGTTTCTGGTCACCCATACCAACAAGCGCACCGACCGCTGGGGCGGGTCCTATGAAAACCGGATGCGTCTGCCGATCGAGGTAGTGCGCCGCACCCGCGAGGCTGTGGGTACCGATTTCATCATCATCTACCGCCTGTCGATGATCGACCTTGTCCCCAACGGCTCGACCTTTGACGAGGTGGTGCAGCTGGCGAAAGAGATCGAAAAGGCCGGGGCCACCATCATCAATACCGGTATCGGCTGGCACGAGGCGCGGATTCCGACGATTGCCACCAGCGTGCCGCGCGCGGCCTTTGCCTGGGTCACGAAAAAGCTGATGGGGCAGGTGTCGATCCCGGTCATTACCTCGAACCGGATCAACACGCCCGAAGTGGCCGAGGAGGTGCTGGCAACGGGCTGCGCTGACATGGTGTCGATGGCCCGCCCGATGCTGGCGGATGCGGATTTCGTCAACAAGGCGGCGGCGGGACAGGGCGACCGCATCGCCCCCTGCATCGCCTGCAACCAGGCCTGTCTGGACCATACGTTCAGCGGCAAGCTGACCTCGTGCCTGGTGAACCCGCGCGCCTGCCATGAAACCGAACTGGTGGTGGCGAAGGCGGCGGCACCCAAGAAGGTTGCCATCGTGGGCGCCGGTCCGGCGGGCCTGTCGACCGCGATCACCGCCGCCCAGCGCGGCCATGCGGTGACCGTGTTCGACAAGTCGGACGAGATCGGCGGCCAGCTGAACATGGCCAAGCAGGTGCCGGGCAAGGAAGAGTTCTGGGGCCTCGTGGACTGGTACCGGGTGATGCTGGCCGATCTGGGTGTGACCCTGAAACTGGGCAAGGCGGTTGGCGCCGGTGATCTGAGCGGATTTGACGAGGTGGTGATCGCCACGGGCGTCAGCCCGCGCGATCCGGCGATCCCGGGACAAGACCGGGCCAATGTGCTGAGCTATATTGACGTGCTGCGCCACAAGAAGCCGGTGGGCAAGCGGGTCGCGGTGATCGGCGCGGGCGGCATCGGGTTCGACGTGTCCGAATTCCTGCTGGAAGAGGGCCACAGCCCGACAATCGACCTGCCGCAGTGGATGAAGGAATGGGGCGTGAGCGACCCGGCCGAGCACCGCTCGGGGCTTGCGCCCGAGGGGCCGCAACCGGGCAAGCCGGAACGTGAGGTGACGCTGCTGCAGCGCAAGGCCAAGGCGCATGGCAAGGATCTGGGCAAGACAACGGGCTGGATCCACCGCGCGACGCTGAAGATGAAGGGCGTCAGTTTCGTGGGCGGCGTGAACTACGAGAAGATCGACGACGAGGGCCTGCATATCAGCTTTGGCGAGGCGCGGGAGAACCCGACGCTCATCGCCTGCGACACGGTGGTACTGTGTGCCGGTCAGATTTCCGACCGGTCGCTGGCAGATGCGCTGGAGGCCAAGGGCGTGCATTGCCACGTCATCGGCGGCGCCGATGTGGCCGCCGAGCTGGACGCCAAACGCGCAATCAACCAGGGCACCCGCCTGGCGCTGACCTTCTGATCCGGGCGGGGAGAGATTTTTCGACGAAAAATCTCCGCCTCCGGCGGGAGGATTTGGGGCGGAATGAAGGGGCAAAGCCTTTTTGCGCTTTTCAGGTCTTGTGCTAGTGTTCAGCCATTGGTTGCAAGGATTGGATTCTCATGTCGGAAAACGCGCTTTATGAACCCCTCTCAGCCAGCGATCCCCTGTTTTCGGGCTATCGCTTCCGCACCAATGATACCGGTGCTCCGCAGACCGAGGGGCTGGGCCTTGGTCTGGGCGGCGAAAACGGGTTGAAGCCGGGCGACCCGGTGGCCTTGGATCAGCACTATGTGCGCGCGGTGGCCTTTACCCGCGAGGCCGGTGGCAAGGTCAGCTGGTTCAACAGCCTGTTCAGCGCCCAGGCCAGCGGCAAGTCGGTGGGGGTGCTGCAGGAGGCGAAATCCTTTATGGTGGGCACCATCGACGGCCAACAGGTTGAAATCGGCGTTGCGGTTCTGTTGAAGATCGAGGCCAGCAGTTTCAAGTCCGAAGCGCAGGTCTCGGTGGCCAATATCGCCGCCGAGGCGCAGCTGGGCCTGTCGCGCGCCGAGATGGAGATCAGCGTGCGCGGCTTCACCGGCGCGCTGGGCGACATGCTGCCTGCGCCGAGCGAGGTCGACCTGACCTCGTACACAACCTATCTGAACGCCTTCGAGCGCATCCAGAAACATGTGTTCGGGCCCGGTGGGACGGCGCAGTATTCGCCCGTGGTGCTGGGCAAGCTGCGCACCGATGCCGGGGGCGATTGACCGCCACACGGATCGGACCGCGCCCCCTGCTGCCTATCCCGCCTGCTGCGTTGGCTGCGGCCGCTCTAGCCGTGGCGGGCACGGCTGTCCTCGGGCGCCTGATCCCGCTCGTGCATCCCGTAATCGCGGATCACACCCGCGACGCGCAGGCGGTATCCCGCAAACAGCGCCTCGCGCCCACGGGTCTGCGCGCCGCGATGGGCGGTCAGCTGGCGCCAGCGGGCAACCGCCTCTTCATCCTCCCAGAACGAGAGCGACAAGAGCTTGCCGGGATTGGTGAGGCTCTGGAACCGTTCGACCGAGATGAAGCCCGGCATATCGTCAAGCAGGGCGCGCATCCGGCCTGCGAGGTCGAGATCGGCCTCCTGTTGCCCTGGGGCGGGTTCGACCTCGAAAATGACGGCGATCATGTCTGTCCTCCATGTGGCGCCGAGGCCAGTTTGAGCCAGGTGCGGTCCTCTCGCAGAATGAACTTCTCGGATTGGGCGAAGTCGTAGTTCTGCCGCCCCAGCGGATCGGCGACGAGACGGGTGCGATAGGCCTCGTATTCGGCAAGACTGGGGATGTTGTAGATGCCATAGGCCAAGGTCGATGACCCTTCGTGCGGGGCGTAATAGCCGATCAGGTCAGCACCGCAGCGCGGGATCGCCTGTCCCCAGGTCCGGGCATAGCGCTCGAACTGGGCCCGTTTGGTCGGGTCGATGTGATAGCGGATGATACAGGTCAGCATAGGGGGTCCTTTCAACTGGACCCCCGTCCTAGGACGGGCGCGGCGCGCAATGGTTCGGCCCGGGCCGAACTGTGCGACTTACTTGACCTCGATCGTGATCACCTCGGACATGATCGGGGTGGCGTGGGGGACGTGGGTATAATCGCCCATCACCAGTTGCAGCGTGTGTTTGCCGGGGGCGAGATCGAGCGTGACCTCGGTCTGGCCCTTGCCGAAGTGGCGATGGTTGTCATCGGCGGGAAGGGCATAGGTCAGCTCTTCGGCGCCGTCGGCCCCCTGACCCATCGGCGGGCGATCTACCAGCAGATGGTGGTGGCCGGTATTCTCGGCCTCGGTCCCGGCGGGCGCGACGCCCATGCCGCTGAGGCCGAAGATCACCGTGACCGGCGAGGAGACGGTATCGCCATCGGCCAGATTTGCGAAGTAGACGCGCGCCTCGGGATTGGCGGCTGTGTCACCTCCGGCAAGGGCCGCGGTTGCCAAAAATCCGATTCCAATGGCCGTCAGTATGTTTTTCATAACCGGGTCCTCGTTGCTGAGACACTGGCCCTATTCTACGCGATGACGGGTTCGAAATCGAACACGCATTGCAAGGACACAGACTTGTGTAATGCCCCCTGGCAGCGCAAGGTCGCGCGTGTCTAAGGGGGCAGCGAGGCAAGCATGATCGCGACAATCCTGATGGGGCTGGTGCCCAGCTTTCTGATGGTTGGTCTGGGCGGCATGGTCCGGGGCCGTCTGACGCCCGGCGCCTGGCAGGGGCTGGACAAACTGAATTTCGAGATCCTGTTTCCGGCGTTGCTGTTCTTTGCCGCCTGCAACCGGCCGATTGCAGTGCAGGATGTGATCCGCATTGGCCCGGCGGTCTGGGCGGTGATGGGGCTGGCGCTGATGCTGGGCTATCTGGCCCGCCGGTTCGGGCCGGAACGGTTTCTCGATTTTGCCGGTGCGTGGCAGACCAGCTGGCGATTCAACACCGCCATGGCCTTTGTCGCAGTGCCAACGCTGCATCTGGCCGATGTCGGCCAGATGGCGGTGGCCATTGGCATGGCGGTTCCGGTGGCCAACCTGCTGGCGGTTTCGGCTTTGTCGCGGGGCGGCAACCTGTCGCTCAGGGCCACGGTGCAAAGGGTTGCCCTGAACCCGTTTCTGCTGGCCTCGGTCGCCGGGGTGGGGGTGGGCCTGTCGGGGTACAAGATCCCGGACCCGATCCTGGCTCCGGCGCAGATGCTGGCGCAAGCGGCCATTCCCATCGCCCTGCTGTCGATCGGCGCAACGATGGACTGGCGCGCCCTGACCCGGCTGGACCTGTTCAATGGTTATCTCTGTGCGGTGCGGCTGGTGCTGACCCCGGCGCTGGCTTGGCTGCTGTGCGGCCTCTTGGGGGCCGAGCCCGGTCTGGCCGCAGTAGTGATCCTGTTCGCGGCCCTTCCGACGGCGTCGGCAGCGCATGTGCTGGCCTCGGGCTTTGGTGCCGACCGCAGGCTGGTCGCCACGCTGATCGCGCAATCCACCCTGCTGAGCGCCGTGACGCTGCCCCTGTGGATCTATCTGATCGGTCTAGGTTTCCAAGGGTAGCTGCGCGTCTGTCCGGATTGTTTCCCTGTTTCCCCGCCGCAAACGATCCGCGACAAAACCCCGATATTATCCCAGCTCTGCCCCGTTCTCGCCCAGATCTGCCCGGATAAGTGATCCTCAAGCAAGATCAATCAGCCGAGGAACCGAGCATGGACCGACTGACAGAAATGGAAGCTTTTGCCAATGTCGTGGACCAGGGCGGATTCACCGATGCGGCAAAGAAGATGGGCATCTCGAAATCCGCGGTGTCCAAACATGTTTCCAGTCTCGAAGCACGCCTGGGTGCCCGGCTTCTGAACCGGACCACCCGCCGGGTGTCGCCGACCGAGATCGGCCTGGCCTATTACGACCGCGCCCGCCGGGTGCTGAACGACGCCGGAGAGGCCGATGCGCTGGTCACCTCGATGCAATCGGCGCCCTCGGGGCTGCTGAGGATCTCGGTTGCGACCGATTTCGGCGTCAATCACCTCTCGCCGGTCCTGTCGGATTTCCTGGCCGAGTTCCCGGACATCACCGTGAACATGGTGCTGAACAACCGGTATGTAGAGCTGATTTCGGAAGGGTTCGACATGGCAGTGCGGATCGGCGAGCTGGAAGACAGCACGCTGCGTGCCCGCAAGCTGACCGAGACCACCAAACGGATGATCGCCAGCCCGAAGTATTTCGAGAAATACGGCCACCCGCAAAAGATCGACGACCTGAACGAACACAAGCTGTTGCACTATTCCAGCCAGGCCTCGGGCAATGTCTGGAAGCTGACTGCGCCTTCGGGCGAGAAGCGGCAGGTCCGCACCGCCGGCTGGCTGAGCGTCAATGACGGCCAGTCGCTGTTGAACGCCGCCATTTCGGGTCTGGGGATCGCTTATCTGCCCTGCTACCTGTTCGCCGAAGCGATGGAACAGGGGCTGGTCGAGGATGCGATGCCTTCGCTGCCCGACGAGGTGCAGGGCATCTATGCGGTCTATCCGCCGGGCAGGTTCACCCAGCCCAAGGTGCGCGCCTTCATTGATTTCCTGGTCCATTCCTTTGCGGATAAGGGACCGATGAACTGGTAATTCTCCCCGCTTGCTTCCCTTGGCAAGATACCTGCCCCGCGCCCGTCGCGGGGCTTTTTCGTTGCGCTCTTCCGGGATGCGGACAAGGGCAGATCGCCAGCTCTCTTCCATTCCGTCGCATCCTGTCTAGACTGCGCGCATGCGAGGCTGGCTCAGGTCTCTGACCTGCACTGACGACAAAGGGGCGCGCCCATGAATATCCTGTTCATCATGTTCGACCAGCTGCGCTGGGATTACCTCAGCTGTTACGGCCACAAGACCCTGAACACGCCCCATATCGACCGGTTGGCGGCAAAGGGAGTGCGGTTTGACCGCGCCTATATCCAATCACCGATCTGCGGCTCGTCCCGGATGAGCACCTATACCGGGCGCTATGTGCATTCGCACGGGGCCAGCTGGAACGGCATCCCGCTCAAGGTGGGCGAGATGACCATGGGCGATCACCTGCGCGCCGCCGGCATGGGCTGCTGGCTGGTGGGCAAGACCCATATGCGCGCGGACGAGGAAGGTATGGCCCGGCTGGGGCTGGAGCCGGATTCGCTGATCGGGGCGCGGGTGGCCGAATGCGGGTTCGACGTGTTCGAGCGCGACGACGGCATGCTGCCCGAGGGGCCGGATGGCTATTACGACCCCGATGGCGCCAAGGAATACAACAAGTTCCTCCGCGCCAAGGGCTATGAGAGCGACAACCCCTGGCACGACTTTGCCAATTCCGGGCTGGACGACGAGGGCAATGTGCAATCGGGCTGGTTCCTCAAAAACGCGACCCGCCCCGCCAATATCGCCGAAGAGGATAGCGAGACCCCCTATCTGACCTCCCGCGCGATGGAGTTCATCGAGCAACAGACCGGCCCGTGGTGCTGTCACCTGAGCTATATCAAACCGCACTGGCCCTATATCGTGCCCGAACCCTATGCCAGCATGTTTGGCCCCGAACATGTGCAGGACGTGGTGCGCAGCGACAGCGAGCGGCAGAACGCCCATCCCCTGTTCAAGGCCTTCATGGACACCAAGGTGGGCGAGGCCTTCTCCCGGCAAGAGGTGCGCGATGCGGTGATCCCCGCCTATATGGGGCTGATCAAACAGGCCGACGACCAGATGGGGCGGCTTTTCAAATGGCTCGAGGACACCGGGCGCATGCAGGACACGATGATTGTCCTGACCTCGGATCATGGCGATTTCCTGGGCGATCACTGGATGGGGGAAAAGACCTTTTTCCACGATGCCTCGACCCGGGTGCCGCTGATCATCTATGACCCGCGCCCCGAGGCCGACGCGACCCGGGGCAGCGTCTGCGACGCGCTGGTCGAAAGCATCGACCTGGCGCCGACATTCGTCGAGGCGGCAGGCGGAAAACCGGCGATGCATATCCTCGAAGGGGAAAGCCTGATCCCGATCCTGCACGGCGCGCGCGACCATACGCTGCGCGATCATGTGATCTGCGAATACGATTTCTCGGCCTCACCGATTGCGCATCTGAACGACATCTCGGTGCGGCAGGCGGTGATGTTCATGGTGGCGGACAAGAACTGGAAGCTGATCCATTTCGAGGCCGACCCGCGCCCCATGCTGTTCGACCTGAAGAACGACCCGCAGGAACTGGTCGATCTGGGCGGCGACCCGGCCCATGCCGATGTGATAGCCGGGATGTATGACAAGCTGTTCCGCTGGACCCGCCGCCAGTCGCAACGCACCACTCGCAGCGAGGAACAGCTGATCGCCATGCGCACCAAATCCCGCAAACGCGGGATCGTGCTGGGCATCTATGACGAGAACGAGACGCCGCTGGAACTGACCGTGAAATACCGCGACCGCAAGGCAAGGCCCTACAAGGACTATCTGAAGGGGTGAGAGCTGCGCTAGCGTCCATTCACGGGCGTAGGCTTCCCAATAGGAACAAGGTATTCGAAACCCCAACCCTCAATTTCGGTTCTTTCAAAGCTGTCTTTGCGCATCGCCTTGAACAGCGCAGAAACACGGTTATGAACGTCTTCTGGCCCAAGCGCGTTCATATCCATAGTCGATGCCTCCTGAACCATTGGCAGCTCTTTCAAAACTCGATCAGATGCGACAAGCAGCAACTCACATTTGATGCGGTCGTACGCTCGACGAGTTTCATCTGTTCTAAATTCGACGTGATCAAAAAGAGCCTCTAGAAACCGTTGGTATACACTTCGACGGCGTTCATTGAGAGACTCTCGACGATCCACGCGCTTTTGATTCCATAAGCTACTGCGCCGCCGACTATTGCGATCAAAGCTGTTACTATTGGAACCCAAGAAGCAATCACCGACTAAGCCCACCATGCAGGTTCGGCATATCCAGCGCGGCAAAGCCGTAGTGGCGCAGCCAGCGCAGGTCTGAATCGAAGAATGCGCGCAGGTCGGGGATGCCGTATTTCAGCATCGCCAGACGGTCGATGCCGATGCCGAATGCAAAGCCCTGATAGACATCCGGGTCGATGCCGCCGGCGGCAATCACCTTGGGGTGCACCATGCCGCTCCCGAGGATCTCCAACCAGTCGTCGCCCTCGCCGATCTTCAGCTGGCCGCCTTCCCAGGAACAGCGGATGTCGACCTCAGCCGAGGGTTCGGTGAAGGGGAAATGCGAGGCGCGGAACCGCAGCTCGACATCATCCACCTCGAAGAAGGCCTTGACGAATTCCTCGAGCGTCCATTTCAGGTTCGCCATCGAGATATCGCGGTCCAGCGCCAGGCCTTCGACCTGGTGGAACATCGGCGTATGGGTCTGGTCGTAATCGGCGCGATAGACACCGCCCGGACAGATCACGCGCAGCGGTGCGCCCATTTTCTCCATCGAGCGGATCTGCACCGGCGAGGTATGGGTGCGCAGCACATGCGGCGGGCGATTGTCGCCCTCGGCGCGGTGCATGTAGAACGTGTCCATCTCGGCCCGCGCGGGGTGGTGGCCGGGGATGTTGAGCGCGTCGAAATTGTACCAGTCGGTGTCGATGCGCGGCCCTTCGGCAACCGAGAAGCCCATTTCGGCAAAGATCGCGGTCAGCTCCTCGCGGGCCTGGCTGATCGGGTGCAGCGTGCCCTGGCGGCGGTTGCGCGCGGGCAGCGTCACGTCCAGCCATTCGCTGCGCAGACGCTCGTCGAGCGCGGCATCGGCCAGCGCCGCCTTCTTGGCGGCCAGCGCAGAGTTGATCTCGTCCTTGAGCGCGTTCAGCGCCGGGCCTGCGGTCTGGCGTTCCTCGGGTGTCATCTTGCCCAGTTCGCGCATCATCAGGGCGATCTCGCCCTTCTTGCCCACGGCGGCAAGGCGGATCGCCTCGATCGCGGCCTCGTCGGCGGCCTCTGCGATCTGGCCCAGATATTTGGCTTTAAGATCGTCCATGACGGTCCCCTGAAATTGGTCCAGAACCTGCTATCGGCCAATGGGCGCGATTGCAAGACAGGCTGGGTGGTTTGGCCCGGCTGTTTCCCGGATGCCGCGGCTGTCTCAGGTCATGCGCCGCATCATCGCGGCCATGGTATAGGCATTGGCATAGCCCAGTTCGCGGGCGACGCGGGCGGCGGGCCTGCCCTTGGCCAGACCGCGCAGCGCCGCCTGGCAGCGCAGGCGTTGCGCCCATTTGCCAAAGCTCAACCCGGTTTCCAGCTGGAAATGGCGACTAAAGGTGCGCCGGCTCATCCCCGCCTCGGCGGCCCAGTCGTCAAGGCTGCGGGGGCTGGCAGGCGTGGCGATCAACCCGTCGCAGACCCGGCGCAGGCGCGGGTCCGTGGGGTAAGGTAGCGCCAGTGGCGAGACCGGGGCGGCCAGCAGCTCGATCAGGATCAACTGGCTCAGATGCAGGGCGCGGGGTGGCATCGGCCAGGGATTGGCCATCTCGCAGAGCGCGGCGATGAGCTGCGCCAGCAGCGGCGAGATCGTGACCAGCCGACACCGCGCCAGCGCATCCGCGCGGGGCAGGCCTGCTCGGACATAGAGCGATTGCAGGCGTACCGCGCCGATCATGCGGATTTCGTGCGGTTGCTGTGCCGGCACGATCAGCCCATAGCCGGGCGGAATGGCATGGGACATGGCATCCGTCTCGGCCATCATCAGGCCCGAGATCGCATAGATCAGCTGATGCCGGGGATGGCGGTGCCGGACCGAGACATAGCCATCGCGATAGTCGCGCGCATAGCCGACCACGTCATGTGGCAGGGACTGCACGCGATCCGCCGAGGAACCCGGCAATTGGAACTGATCGTCACTTTGGCCCATTTGCGAAATATTTGGCCTCATTTGTTCAAAAGGACAAGCTACCAACAGGGCAATCAGGAAAGGAGTTGCCGATGCGCCCCATCACCGACATGACCGAGCTTGAGAGCCTTTATGCGGCGGCGGTGCCCGCCTCTCTGACCAAGGTCCGCACACGGCTGAGCCCGCTTTACCGCCAATGGATTGAGGCCGCGCGGTTCTGCGTGGTGTCGACGGTCGGGCCCGAGGGCACCGATGCCAGCCCGCGCGGCGATGACGGCCCGGTGGTGCGTATCGTCGACGATGCTACCCTGTGGCTGCCCGACTGGCGCGGCAACAACCGCATCGATTCCCTGCGCAACATCGTCCGCGACAACCGGGTCAGCCTGATGTTCATGGTGCCCGGTTGCCAGAATGTGGTGCGCGTGAACGGTACCGCCTTTCTGACTGCCGACGGCCAGGCCCGCGCCAGTTTCGAGCGCAAGGGGCGCCAGCCTGCGACGGTCATCGTAATCACGGTGGACGAACTTTACTTCCAATGTGCCAAGGCGCTGATGCGCTCGGGCCTCTGGACACGCGGCGACGAGAGCGGGCTGGTCCCAACGGCAGGCCAGTTCCTGCGCGAACAGGACGAGAGTTTCGCCGCCGAGGCCTATGACGAGGGTTATACGGAATACGCCAAACCGCGGATGTGGTGACTGGCGGTTCTGCCAGCCGCTCATCGGGAGGCCATTCAAGTCATCCATCCCGGGTGACGGTGCCCAGGAGGGCCACGTTGTAGAAATGAGCTTTACAGTGCTAGGATCGTATCAGGGCAGGATCTGCCCACGCGTGCGAGTGTGACAGGCGGTCAACAGAGCCATGATGACCACATCGACCAGACGGCAGGTTCTCGCGGCCATTGGTGCGTTGGGTGCGCTTGGATTAGGAACCCGAGGGGCTCGCAGTCAACCGCAGGACCGCATTCTGGTTGTCGGCGCCGGGCTGGCAGGCCTGTCGGCGGCCCGCATCCTGCGTGATGCCGGGCGGAACGTGACGGTAATCGATGCGCGATCGCGCATCGGCGGTCGGGTCCACACGTCCCGTACCTGGCCGGATTTGCCGATGGATCTTGGGGCAAGCTGGATTCACGGCCAGCGCGGCAATCCTCTGACGGTCCTGGCGCGTGAGGCCGGGGCGCAGGTAGTCGCCACCCGATACGACGCAGCGATCCTCAAGGGCCCGAGCGGACGAGATATTGACCCTGACTTGCGGGGTGCCGAGCAAATTCTGCGCGGGGCGCTGGCGGAGGCCGACGGGAAATCGCGCGACATGTCGGTTCTAGAGGCTCTGCAGGCCTCGTCCGGCTGGCGAGGCGCGGATGAGGGGGTGCGCAGGCTCGTGCTCTATGTGGTCAACAGCACGCTTGAGCAGGAATATGGTGCCCCCGCCCGACAGCTTTCGGCCTGGTACGGCCAGGAGGATGCCGAATTCGGCGGCCAGGACGTGCTGTTCCCCGGTGGGTTCGACCAGATCGCCGCTTATCTCGCGCGAGGCATCGATATCCGTCTTTCCGCCGAAGTGACCGGGATCGCGCCGGGGCACGTGCGCCTCGCGGATGGCAGCCGGATCGATGCCGATGCAATCGTTTGCACGGTACCGCTAGGCGTACTGCAATCGGGGCGTATCCGCTTTGCCGAGCCATTGGCACAGAAACGCCTTGCCGCAACCCGCAGCCTGCGGATGGGTCTTCTGAACAAATGCTGGCTGCGCTTTGACGGCATCCATTGGCCCGATGACGTCGACTGGATCGGCTGGCTTGGTCCCAGACCCGGCCTCTGGGGCGAATGGGTATCGCTTGCCCGGACGCTGAGGGCACCTGTTCTGGTGGGCTTCAACGCGGCCGACGCGGCGACCGAAGTGGAAGGCCTGAGCGATCGCGATACTGTTGCGGCCGCTCTGGAGGCGCTCCGCTCGATGTTCGGGGCGCGCTTTCCGGCGCCACGCGCTGCCCAGATCACAAGGTGGGGGCAGGACAGGCACGCCTTCGGCAGCTACAGCTACAACGCTGTCGGCTCGCGGCCGTCCACCCGCACCGAGCTGGCGGGACCGGATTGGGACGGAAGTATCTGGTTCGCGGGCGAAGCGACCTCTGCTCCGTATTTCGGCACGGCACATGGCGCCGTACTGTCGGGGCGGGCGGCGGCCGAAGGTATACTGGCGACAGATTGACCGCCCGCTTCACGAAGCGTTTGATCCGGTTCGCCTATCCGTGCAACCGACCGAAGGGGCAATGCCGCAGGCCCGTGTCGGCCTTGACTGCAAAACGAAAAAGCCGCCCCTCGGGGCGGCCTTTCCTTCACTGTCTCTCGTCTGATGCGAGGTATCAGGCGGCCAGGGCGGCCTGGGCCTGGGCGACGATTGCGCCGAAGGCTTCGGGCTCGTGCACGGCCAGGTCGGCCAGGACCTTGCGGTCCACTTCGATGCCGGCCAGGTTCAGACCGTTGATGAAGCGGCTGTAGGTCAGCGCCTCGTCATGGCTGCGCACGGCGGCGTTGATCCGCTGGATCCACAGCGCGCGGAAGTTCCGCTTGCGGGCCTTGCGGTCACGGGTTGCATACTGGTTGGCCTTGTCGACGGCCTGGGTTGCCACCTTGAACGAGCTCTTGCGGCGGCCATAATAACCTTTGGCGGCCTTGAGGACTTTCTTGTGACGGGCGTGGGTTACGGTTCCACCTTTAACGCGGGACATCTCTTAAATCTCCTCTTAGCGGTCGTAGGGCATGTAGCCCTTGACGATCTTGGCGTCGGGGGCGGACAGGGTGGTGGTGCCACGGGCGTCGCGGATGAACTTGGTCGTGCGCTTGATCATGCCGTGGCGTTTGCCGGCCTGACCTGCCATGACTTTACCCGTTGCGGTCACCTTGAAGCGCTTCTTGGCGCTCGACTTGGTCTTCATCTTGGGCATTTCCGTCTCCTTTTTTGGGTTCGGTTTGCGCGCGACTCGGCATGCCACACCGGCCGGTCGCGCGAATAGAGGCGCCGTGTACGCACAAAGCGCATCCGAGGCAAGCGGTTTTTGCGGTTCTACCGCCTCTTCAGGGGATGAACCGGGCCAGTACCGAGAAGAACACTTCGGGGATCTCGGCCAGCGTGTAGCCACCCGGTTTGATCCGCGTAGCATAGATCGCCATGACCCCGGCGATGATCAGGGTGCCAAAGGCCGCCACCGGGCGACGCGCCTCGCTATAGGCCGACGCCATCGCGGGGATCGACATTGCGGCGACGACCATGCTCACAACCAGGATCAGATCGGCGTCCATGTCGGGCTCTCTCCTTTGCGGCGCAGCTTAGCCCGGGTCGGTGTTATAGATCAAACGTTCGTCACAGGGGGCGACCCGCAGGATGTTGGTGGTGCCCGGCACGTTAAAGGGCACCCCGGCGGTTACCACGATCTGGTCGGTCTCGATGGCAAAGCCACCTGCCCGCGCGGCGCGCGCGGCGTTCACGACCGCGCCCTTGAATCGCTCCAGCTCGGGGGTGATCACGCAATGACAGCCCCAGCTGAGGCACAGCCGCCGCGCCGTCGCCAGCAGCGAGGTCATCGCGATGATCGGCACACCGGGGCGTTCGCGCGCGGTCAGCAGCGCGGTGGTGCCCGATTGGGTAAAGCAGCAGATCGCCTTGATATCGGTCTTTTCCGCAATCTCGCGCGCGGCGGCGACGATCCCGTCGGCGATGGTGGTGCCCTTGGCGGTGCGCGAGGCGGCGATGATCTGGGTATAGGTCGGGTCCGCCTCGACCTCGACAGCGACATTGTCCATCGTGCGAACCGCTTCCAGCGGGTATTGGCCCGCCGCCGATTCAGCGCTGAGCATGATGGCGTCGGTGCCCTCGTAGATGGCGGTGGCCACGTCCGAGACCTCGGCCCGGGTGGGCATCGGGCTTTCGATCATGCTTTCCAGCATCTGGGTGGCGACGATCACCGGCTTGGCCGCCGCACGGCATTTGCGCACCAGCCGTTTCTGGATCGGCGGCACGGCGGCAACAGGCAGTTCGACGCCCAGATCGCCGCGCGCCACCATGATCCCGTCCGACGCATCCAGAATCGCGTCGAATGCTTCGACCGCGGCGGGTTTCTCGATCTTGGACAGGATCGCGGCGCGCCCGTCGGCCAGAGCGCGCGCCTCGAACACGTCGCGCGCGCGCTGAACGAAGCTGAGCGCCAGCCAGTCCACACCCAGAGCACAGGCGAATTCCAGATCGTCGCGGTCCTTGTCCGACAGCGCCGCCAGGGGCAGCACCACGTCGGGCACGTTGACGCCCTTGCGGTTCGAAATGGTCCCGCCGGTGACCACGGTGCATTCGGCGAAATCGGGGCCGCAATCCAGAACCTTGAGCCGGATCTTGCCATCGTTGACCAGCAGATGGGCTCCCGGCTCCAGCACCTGGAAAATCTCGGGATGTGGCAGACAAACACGACCGGCATCGCCCGGTGCCGGGTCGAGGTCGAGCCGGAACGCCGCGCCCTCCGCCAGTTCCTCGGCCTCGTTGACAAAGGTGCCGACCCGCAGTTTCGGCCCCTGAAGATCGGCAAGGATGGCGATCGGGCTGTCCAGATCCTGTTCCACCTGTCGGATGATCTGGTGCTTGGCGCGAATCTCGTCATGAGTGCCGTGACTCATGTTCAGGCGGAACACATCGGCTCCGGCCTCGTGCAGGGCGCGGATCGTCTCATAGGTTTCGGACGCTGGCCCCAGCGTTGCCACGATTTTCACTTTTCTCAGGCGACGCATGCCTCACCGCTCCCTTGATTCATTTATGTTACCGCAAACATCCGGCGCGCCCGTTATGGCGCAATTCCCTTTTGTGAGCAACTGCCCTAAACCTGCGACAAACTAGATGACAGGCTCATGACCTATACCCCGTTTTTTATCCATGGCGAGGATCGACGCTCGCGCTGGCTGATTACCTGCGATCACGCGACCAACACGGTGCCCCCCGAGATCTGTGGCGGCGACCTGGGGCTGGCGCGCGAGGATATGGAGCGTCACATCGCCTATGACGTAGGTGCCTATGAGGTGTCCCGCCTGCTGGGCGAGATGCTGGCGGCGCCGGTGATTGCCGCCAATTTCTCGCGATTGGTGATCGACCCGAACCGGGGCGAGGACGATCCGACGCTGCTGATGAAGCTCTATGACGGCTCGATCATTCCCGGCAACCGCCACGCGGATGCCGCCGAACGAGAACGTCGCCTGAACATGTGCTATCGACCCTATCACGATGCGCTGGCACGGCTGGCGGCGCGGCCCGGCGTGGTGCTGGTGTCGATGCATTCCTTTACCCGCCAGCTGCGCGGGCGGGCGCCGCGACCCTGGCAGATCGGCGTTCTACACACGGCGGACCAGCGGTTCTCCGATCCGCTGATCGCGCGGCTGCGGGGCGAGGCGGATCTGTGCGTCGGGGTGAACCAGCCCTATACCGGCGTTCTGCCGGGGGATGCGATCGACACCCATTGCACCGCCTTTGGGCGCCCCAATGCGCTGATCGAGCTGCGCAACGACCTGATCGGCGATCCTGCCGGCCAACACGCCTGGGCCGAGCGGCTGGCCCCGCTCTTGCAGGATGCGCTGGCCGACAGCGGTCTCTGACCTTGCGTGGGGGCGCCGGAAAATGATTCATTTTCCGGGCCGTTTTCCGTGACGGAAAACGGCGCTAGCCTCCAGGTGAGAGAGAACCGCAAACGCGCCCCAACCCAATCAGAACCGGAGCCACAACATGGACAAGCAAACCGAAATCGAAATCCAGGCCGCCGCCTTTCGCCGTCTGCAAAAGCACCTGATGCAGGACCGCACCGACGTGCAGAATATCGACCTGATGAACATGGCCGGGTTCTGCCGCAACTGTCTGGCCCGCTGGTACCAGGAAGCCGCCAATGAAAAGGGGATCGAGATGGGCAAGGACGAGGCCCGCGAGATCTATTACGGAATGACCATGGCCGAATGGAAAGCCAACTATCAGACCGAGGCCAATGCCGAGAAACAGGCCGCCTTTGAGGTGGCGTTCAAGGAAAACGTAACCGAACGCGACTGATCCCCGCTCGCCTTATTGGTTGATCCCGCTGCGGCCGATCAGCGCCATCAGGGTCGCAGTCATGGTTGCAATCGCGCGCTCCTCGCCATCGCGAAACGCATAGGCGGTGGCCGTGGCCACCGTCAGGGTGCGGCCCGGTTTCACCACTTCGGCGCGAAAGGCAAAGCGCTCCCCCTCGGCGGGGTTCAGGAAATTGACCTTGAACTCGACAGTCAGCACCGCCGCCTCTTCCTCCATCAGGGAAAAGGCCGCATAGCCGCAGGCGCTGTCCAACACGGTCGAGACGATGCCCGCATGCAAGAACCCGTGCTGCTGGGTAAGGGCCCGATCATAGGGCATGCACAATTCGACCCGCCCCGGCAACAGAGTGTCGATCCGGGCACCCAGTGTCGCCATCACCGGTTGTCGCGCGAAACTGTCGCGCACCTTCTGCGCATAACCGGCAAAACGTGGTTCAAACTCGCTCATGTCAGCCATCCCCGCGCCTGCGCGCACCCTTCCGACAGTATCCGGCGCAGCCTTGCCCAGTCGCCCCGTTGCCGCAAGGGGGGACGCAAGGGCCTGACCGCTCGATACCAATGAAAAAGCCACCCGAGCGGGTGGCTTTTTTGGGTATTGCAGACAACCGCGGTTCAGATCGCGGTCTTGCGCGCTTCGTCCAGATAGATTTCCCGCAGACGACGGGCGATCGGGCCGGGCGTTCCGTCACCCAGCGTGGCACCGTCGATCTCGACCACCGGCATGACAAAGGCGCTGGCCGAGGTGGTAAAGGCCTCATCCGCCGTCTTCGCCTCGTCGATGGTGAACAGCCGTTCCTCGACCTCCATCTGGGCCTCTTGCGCCAGCCGCAGCACCGCCTTGCGGGTGATGCCATGCAGGATGTCATTGGACAAAGGCCGGGTGACGATCTTGCCGTTCTTGACGAAATAGGCGTTGTTCGAGGTGCCCTCGGTCACATAACCATCCTCGATCATCCAGGCATCGTCGCATCCAGCCTTCTTGGCCATCATCTTGCCCATCGACGGATAGAGCAGTTGCACCGTCTTGATGTCACGGCGGCCCCAGCGGATATCCTCGATCGAGATGATCTTGGCGCCGCGTTTCGACTCGGGGCTGTCGGCCAGACTGGGTTTTGACTGGGTGAACAGCACCAGCGAAGGCGGCGTGTCAGCCGCCGGGAAGACAAAGTCGCGGTCCCCGTCAGAACCGCGCGTGACCTGAAGATAAACCAACCCCGCAACGATGCCGTTCAGATCGACCAGTTTGCGATGGATCTCCAGCAACTCCTGCTGCGAGCAGGGCTCGGCCATCTCCAGCTCGTCCAGCGAGCGTTTGAGACGCACCGCATGCCCGTCGAAATCAATCAGCTTGCCATCCAGCACGCTGGTCACCTCATAGACGGCATCCGCCATCAGGAACCCACGGTCAAAGATGGAAACCTTGGCTTCGGTCTCGGGAAGGTATTCGCCATTAACGTAAACGGTACGGGTCATGTGGGGCTCCTCTGGGACATGCAATCTCTTGCGGCGATTGGGGGTCAGCGTCAAGTTCGAGCGGCCTGCGGAAACCGCAGATCGGTGACATCGACTATGAAAAACGGGAAAAAGGCATCGGTCCCGAAGTGATTACCCGCCTCGACATGGGTCGGGATCCGGATGCCGGCAAAGCTTTGGGGGGCGGACAGAATGGCGCCGAATGGCTGCAAACGCCACTGGCGCTCAGGATTGGCATTGCTCCAGCGCTCAAAGACGATCTTTTTTGGCGCGCCTTCGGCATCCACGGTCATCTCGATCGCCTGCTCCATCCCGTCATGCGCGATGATCACGCGTGCGGTCTCTGCGTCGATACCCTGCCAGGTGATGCCCGGCTGCGGCAAAACCGCCGCCGGCGTCCACATCACCGCCTCGGCGGCATAGCGGCCAAAGGCCGAGCGGCGATGATCTTGCGTGCCGCCAAAGCGGGCGACCGGCACCAGCCCGGCCAGCCAGAACCGGGTCCAGCCTGCGCTGTCCGAGCCCGACATCCGACGCAAGCCCTGCCCGGCCCGCATCGCCCAGACAAACCCATGCGGGCTGGCAAGGGTCTGCCGCGCTGTCATCGGCATATAGCCCGGGCGCGCCTTGTCCCCCATGCCGAACTTACCCTGCATCTCCAATGCGGCGACGGTAAACAGCTCGGCGCCCGGCTCGATGGCCCAGAGAAAGAACTTGCGGGCGGGATCGGGCAGATCGGCGACCATCGCCGGATCGAACCGGCGCGGCGGCGCTGGCTGGAACGCCTGCAACCGCAGCGCCTCGTCGTTGTCGGCCCTCAGGTCGCGCCAGCGCAACAGCCCCAGCACAGCCACACAGGCAAGACAGACGCCCGTCAAAATGACCCATGTCATCATCGCCGGCGGTCCCGTCGCTCAACCCCAGAGCGCGGCGCTCGGAGGATGCACACCCGCGGCGTCAAAGGTCAGCGGCGTTTCGCGATCCTCTGCCAGCAGCAGCGGGCCATCCAGATCGGTGACCAGAGCGCCCTGCGCCACCAGTGTCGCGGGCGCCATCGCCAGCGACGAGCCGACCATGCAACCGACCATGATATCGTAACCCTCGGCCAAGGCGGCACGGCGCAGTTCCAGCGCCTCGGTCAACCCGCCGGTCTTGTCCAGCTTGATGTTGACAACGTCGTACTTGCCCTTCAGCGCGGCAAGGCTGGCCCGGTCATGACAGCTCTCGTCCGCACAGACGGGCACCGGGCGCTCCATCCCGATCAGCGCCTCGTCCTGTCCGGCGGGCAGGGGCTGTTCGACCAGGGCCACCCCCAGTCGCACCAGATGCGGCGCCAGGTCTGCATAGACCTCGGCAGACCAGCCTTCGTTGGCGTCGATGATGATCTTGGCATCCGGTGCGCCCGCGCGCACCGCTTCGAGGCGCGGCATGTCGTCGGGCGTACCCAGCTTGATCTTCAGCAAGGGGCGATGCGCATTTTTCGCGGCTTGCGCCTGCATGGCGTCGGGCGTGTCAAGCGACAGGGTGTAAGCGGTGATCTCGGGGCCCGGTGCGGGCAGACCTGCCAGGTCCCAGGCCCGTTTGCCGGCCCGTTTGGATTCCAGATCCCAGAGCGCACAATCAACCGCATTGCGCGCTGCGCCGGCAGGCAGCAGGTCGAACAGGGCGGCCCGGTCGAAATCCTCAGGCAGCCCGGCGATCTGCGCTTCCACCGACTCCAAGGTTTCGCCGTAGCGGGCATAGGGGACACATTCGCCCCAGCCGTGATGCGCACCGTCCGCGATCCGGACCGTCAGAACCTTCGCCTCGGTCCGCGACCCGCGCGAGATGGTGAACACCTGCGCCAACCGGAACACATCGCGCGACACGTCGATCCGCATCCGCCCGCTCCTTTCACTTTGCTTCAAACACTCCCGCCGGAGGCGAGATTTTTCGACGAAAAATCTCTGCTGCCTCCGCCGGGTGCCTTAGATCACATTGCTGCCAGGGCATCCACCAGTTTGCCCGGGCCGAAACGGAACGGGTCGGTGGCGGGCAGGCCCATCTCGGCCTCTATCCCTGCCAGATAGGCGCGGGCGTCCGCCTCGCTCATGTGCTGGGTATTGATCGAAACGCCGACCACCTGGCAAGCGGGATTGGCGACCTTGGCCAGTGACAGCGCCATATCGCGCACCGCCTCCAGCGTCGGCAACTGGTATCCCGGCAGGCCGCGCATATGCTCGCGGGTCGGCTCGTGGCACAGGATCAGCGCATCGGGCTGGCCGCCATGAACCAGAGCCATCGTCACCCCGGAATAGGAAACGTGGAACAGGCTGCCCTGGCCCTCGATCAGGTCCCAGTGGTCCTCGTCATTGTCGGGCGTCAGCCACTCGACCGAACCGGCCATGAAATCGGCGATCACCGCATCCAGCGGCACGCCGTCGCCGGTGATCAGGATGCCGGTCTGACCGGTCGCGCGGAAGGTCGACTTCATGCCGCGCGCGCGCATCTCGGCATCCATCGCCAGCGCGGTATACATCTTGCCCACCGAACAGTCGGTGCCCACGGCCAGGCATCGCTTGCCCTTGCGCTTGACGCCATTGGCGATCGGGTATTTGACCGAGGGGATCCGCACATCGTGCAGTTTGCGGCCACAGGCCTCGGCCACCGCGACCAGATCGGGCTCGTCGCGCAGCAGGTTGTGCAGGCCCGAGGCCAGGTCGAACCCCTCTTCCAGTGCCATCACCAGCACCTTTTTCCAGTCCTGGCTGATCACGCCGCCGCGGTTGGCGACACCGATCACCAGCGTCTTGGCGCCGGCCTCGCGGGCTTGGGCCAGATCCATGTCGGTCAGACCCAGATCGGCCTTACAGCCCTCCATCCGGAGCTGACCCACGGCGTTCTCGGGCCGCCAGTCCTTGATGCCCACGGCGACCTTGGCCGCGAGTTGGTCGGGGGCATCGCCCAAAAACAGCAGATACGGTGTCTCGATCATCGCAGGTCTCCATTTGATTCCGGTCAAGACTAAAGGTCCTGAAAAACGAGCGTTTCGCGTTATGTTTGCCGCCGACTCATCTCCATGGGCAGATTTTGCGCGCTTCGGCCTCATCACGCAAAAATCTTCGAAGTTTTCAAAGTGATTACTCTTTAATCACTCTCTTGTGCTGCATGCGCGAAATGGCTGCGCGCAGAATGCTGCGCCTGCACAAAGGCGCTTGCGCAGAGGGGCGCAATTTAATACCTCAGTAAGCAGAAAAATCGCAATTTCCTTACCTGGCGAAAGGTCTGCCCATGAGTTTCCGCATCCAGCCCGCCGCGCCCGCGCGCCCCAATCGTTGCCAGCTGTTCGGGCCCGGCTCGAACACCAAGCTGTTTGTGAAAATGGCGGCCTCGGCGGCGGATGTCATCAACCTCGATCTCGAGGATTCGGTGGCGCCCAGCGACAAGGACAGCGCGCGCGCGAACGTGATCGAGGCGCTGAACACGATCGATTGGGGCAACAAATACATGTCGGTGCGGATCAACGGGCTGGATACGCCCTATTGGTATCGCGACGTGGTGGATGTGCTGGAACAGGCGGGTGACCGGCTCGACCAGATCATGATCCCCAAGGTCGGCTGTGCGGCGGATGTCTATGCGGTCGACGCGCTGGTCACCGCGATCGAGCGCGCCAAGGGCCGGAGCAAGCCGATCAGCTTCGAGGTTATCATCGAATCCGCCGCAGGCATCGCCCATGTCGAAGAGATCGCGGCCAGCAGCCCCCGCCTGCAGGCGATGAGCCTGGGCGCCGCCGATTTCGCTGCCTCGATGGGCATGCAGACCACCGGCATCGGCGGCACGCAAGAGAACTATTACATGCTGCGCGAGGGGACCAAACACTGGTCCGACCCCTGGCATTGGGCCCAGGCCGCCATCGTCGCCGCCTGCCGCACGCATGGGGTGCTGCCGGTGGACGGGCCGTTTGGCGATTTCAGCGATGACGAGGGCTATATCGCGCAGGCCAAGCGTTCGGCGACGCTGGGCATGGTCGGCAAATGGGCCATCCATCCCAAGCAGATCGCGCTGGCCAACCAGGTCTTTACCCCCTCGGACGACGCGGTGACCGAGGCGCGCGAGATCCTCGCCGCGATGGAAGCGGCCAAGGCCAAGGGCGAGGGCGCCACGGTCTACAAGGGCCGTCTGGTCGACATCGCCTCGATCAAGCAGGCCGAGGTCATCGTGGCCCAGGCGGAACTGATCGCCGCAAACGGCTGAGACGGTTGCCGATGCCGGGCCGGCCGATGGCCGGCCCGGGCTCTGTCACAGCAACCGTGCCGAGATGCCGCCATCGACCGACATCGCCGTGCCGGTGACAAAGCTGGCCCGATCCGACATCAGAAACAGCGCCGCCTGCGCGATTTCTTTCGGTTCGCCCATCCGCTTCATCGGATGCAGACCAGCGATAAAGTCATGCGTATCCGGATCATCACCTGCCATCGCTGTCCGGGTTCCCCCGGGCAACAGCGCGTTGACCCGAATCCCCTCTGCCGCGTGATCCGCGGCAAGCGACCGGACCAGACCAACGAGCCCCGCCTTGGACGCGGCATAGGCGCCCATGCCGGGCATCCCGCCATTGTCCACTCCGACAAAGGAACTTGTGAACACCAGCACCCCGCCTTGCTCGACAAGGGCCGGAATCTGTGCCTTGGCCGAGAAGAAGGCGCTGGTCAGGTTGGTGGTGATAACCTCGGTCCAGTTCGCGGCGGACATCTCCGCGACGGGCCCGATCTCTCCCATCATCCCGGCATTGTTGAATGCGCCGTCCAGCCGACCGTATTCTGACCGTGCCAGATCGACAAGCCGGTGCGCATAGGCTTCGTCCGTAACGTCCCCGGCCAGACAGACCGCCCGGCCATTGCTCTGCGTGATCTGCCCGGTCAGTTGATTCAGTTCGGCGGCCCGGCGCGCACCCAGGACGAGATTCGCGCCCTCAGAGGCAAACAGCAAGGCCGCGCTGGCTCCGATACCGCTGCTGGCGCCGGTGATGATGATCGTCTTGCCTTTCAGTTCCATGGTCATGCCCTTTCTCTGTTGCATGGTCATGGAATAGAGAGGGGGCGACCCGCCGGGCGACCCGTTTCCTGCGCTCCGGTGACGGGCCGCTGGAAAGGCGCAGGAAACGGGTCGGCGCTGGACAGTCGTGTTCTTGTGCCGTTAGGTCGGCCTACCCTTGCTTGAGGCCGCAAATGACAGAGCTGACCCTGTTCCACACCGCCGAAGTGCATCGCGCCACCTTCGATGCACTCGCCGCGCGGATCGCGCCGGGGGCGCGGCTGACCCATGTGGTACGGCCCGACTGGCTGGCGCGCGCGCAAGGCGGGATCGGCGCCGATCTGGCGGACGAGATCACCACCGCCCTGGCCCAGGTGCCGGTGGCGCTCTGCACCTGCACCACCATCGGTGGGCTGGCCGAGCAGGCCGGCGCCCTTCGCATCGACGCGCCGATGATGCGGGTGGCTGCGCAAAGCGGCGGGCCGGTCCTGCTGGTCTGCTGCCTCGAGAGTACCAAGGCGCCTTCGACCGCGCTGCTGGAGGCGGCGTTTGCCGCCGAGGGCCACGCGGCACGGATCGCGCATCTTGATCTGTCCGGCCTCTGGCCCTTGTTCACCGAAGGCGACGGCGACGCCTTTGCTGAGGCGATCGCGCGGCGGGTCGAAAGCGCGCTGGTCGCTCAGCCAGACCTGAGCGCCGTGGTGCTGGCCCAGGCCTCGATGGCCGGGGCGCAGGCGCGAGTGCGGGCGAATGTGCCGGTGCTGGCCTCGCCGGAACTGGCGCTGCGCGCCGCGCTTGAGCGGGCCGGAACATGAAAACGGGGCCGACCGGCCCCGTTGTTCAGATCGCCCAAGAGCGCTGGTTCAATAACCGAACACCTCGTTCGGGACCCATTTCATGCCCTTGCCCTTTTGTCCCCAGCGCATCATCAGGCACGAGGTGTTGAGGCGGTTGAAATAGGTGATGTCGACCTTGTACCAGCCCGCCTGCGGCACCTCGACCTCGGAGACGATGGTGCTGTCGCAGGTCTGACGCCCGTCGAAATGACCGACCCGCTGACCTCCGATCCGCGCATCGACCCCGTCATTGGTGAAAAAGTCGATCTCGTAGATGCCCGGCGCATCAAAGCGGATATAGCCACGGATCGCTGCGGCGACATTTTCCGCGCGGGCCGAGGTCAGCGTGTTCTCGCCCTTGGCGGTGTCGCGATAATCGAGCCCGCGCAGCGCCTTGCCGCGTTGCGCCCCCGCCTTGAGCACGCTGCGCGCTTCGGCCAGTTGCCGGATATGCTCGCCCTCTTTGGCATAGCCATAGCTGACCGACAGGCCGCGCTTCAGCCCGCCAGGTTGTGGATTGGCAGGTTGCAGCTTGGCCGGTCCCGCCGCCAGCGCCCCCGCACAGATCATGGCAAGCCCTGCAAGCGCGCCGATCCAGATCGCCTTCATGTGATACTCTCCCGGTTTTCAGCGCCGCCACCGGTCTTGACGCCGGGGTCGGACAACGAATTCGTGATCAGCCTAGGGATCAAATTTTCGTGCGGCAAGGGCCGATGCGATCACTTTTTCCCCGCAGGCTCAGGCGCGCAGGTCCTTTGGAGAGCCCATGACCACATAAGTGGTGATCGAATTCACATGCGGCAGGGTGCCCAGAACATCGGTGTGAAAGGTCTTGTAGCTGGGCAGGTCGGCACATTCGACCCGCAGCAGGTATTCGATGGTGCCGGTGATGTTGTGGCATTCCACCACTTCGGGCGCGCGCGCCACGGCGCGCTCGAACCGTTCTTGTGCAGCCTTCGTGTGTTCGCCCAAACCGACCCCCATGTAGGCGACAAATCCGATGCCCAGCGCCGCCGGGTTCAGCACCGCGCGGTAGCCGCTGATCACGCCCGCCCGTTCCAGCTCTTGCACCCGGCGCAGGCAGGCCGATGGCGACAGCCCCACGCGCGCCGCGAGGTCGAGATTGCTGATCCGCCCGTCGCGGCTCAGTTCATGCAATATCTTGCGGTTGATTTCGTCAATCTTCGTCATTGATTGCAAATTTATCGCGATTGCTCGCAAGAACGCAATTTCATTTGCCCGGGCGCGCGCAAGAGTTTGCGCATGACTTACGATCTGCTCATCGCCCTTTTGCTTTTTGCCTTTGTCTCGTCGATCACGCCGGGGCCGAACAACCTGATGCTGATGGCTTCGGGTGCCAATTTCGGCTTCCGCCGCTCGGTTCCGCATATGCTGGGGATCGGGTTGGGCTTTACTTTCATGGTGGTGATGGTCGGCGTTGGGCTGGTGCAGGTCTTTGATGCCTGGCCGCCCAGCTATAGTTTGCTGAAATACGCCTCGGTCGTCTATCTGCTGTACCTGGCCTGGAAGATCGCCAATGCGGCGCCGGCCAAACGGGGGGCAGCGGCCGGACGCCCGATGACCTTTGTTCAGGCGGCGGCCTTTCAATGGGTCAACCCAAAGGCCTGGGCGATGGCGCTGACCGCGATCTCGGCCTACGCGCCGGGACAGACGCTGACGGCGGTGCTGGTCGTTGCCGCGATTTTCGGGGCGGTCAACCTGCCCTCGGTGAGCACCTGGACCGTGCTGGGTCAGCAGATGGCGCGGTTGCTGACCAATCCACGTCGCCTGACAGTGTTCAATTGGACCATGGCCGGGTTACTTGTTTTGTCGCTCTACCCGGTTTTGTGGCCCGGCTAGGGCCGCAATGGAATGCAAAGATCGGTGCGCAGCGCCTCAGGCGCCGTGTGTTCAGGATCGTCGTGATAAATCTCGAAAGGCGGCGCAAGATCGGGCCAGACCCGCAGCCGCCGCAACTCGCGCTCGTAAAGCCTGCGGAACTTGTCCGGATCTGGTCATAGGGTCCCACATGGCGATGTATGGCACAATGACAGGGCCTCTGGCGCCATGGCTCCAGACCCGCTATCTCGCCGGTGTCCTGCGGTACCGCGCATCCGGCAAGATAGACCTGCTGGGATGGTGGGGTTCGGGCCGGGTCGGACAGGTAGAGCCCAACCACCGGCCCCCACCCGCGTGCCCGCCAGTCTGACGGCAGGCAGGAGAGGAGTTGCGAAACCCTGCTGCCTTCTGCGCATAGGGCCCGACATGGCGATGGACGCGCAGATCGAAGCCCGCGAGATGGTCGAGCGAGACATCCAGGTTTTCATTGGTCACGACCAAGGCCTCATTTCAGGGGCAGACAGACCTCGGTCAGCAGTTCTTCGGGCGGAACCGTGCGCGGGTCGTTCAGGTAAATCTCGAAACAGGGGCTTTCTGCCGGTTCTTCACCCGAAGCGGGCAGCCAGGTGCCAAACAGAGAATGGTAGGCGGCAGCAAGCCCGGAATAGGGACCCTTGTAGGTCATGACCGCCGTCTTTCCGCCGGGCAGGCGGTGCTCTTCCATCCCTTGCGGGATGTCATCGCCGCGCCATGTTCCGCCCGCAAAGGACCGAAGTTCCGCCTCGGGCACGGTATCGGGGCTGTCGAGATAGATCGCAACCGTTTCCGCGATCTGCGGCCACAGGTTACGGGTCTGGCACAGGGCGGAAAAACTCTCGAAGCTGCGGCCAATGGCGGAATAGGCGCCTTGATGGGGAATCCCCACCAGACGGCGGGCGGGTTCGGTGCGGATTTCGACGGGTAGCATTGGGTAGTCTCCTGTTCTGAAGGGGGGCAGAGGCGGCAGCAGGCGATTGGTCCGGCGAAAGGCCGACGGGCTTTGCCCATAGGCCTCGGCAAAGGCGCGCGCGAAGGAGACCGGATTGGGATAGCCGACCGAGGCCGCGATCTCGTCCACCCGCGCCCGGGACTGGACCAGTGCGGTCGCGGCCCGGTGCAGCCGCATCCGGCGCACCGTCTGGGCACAGGTCTCGCCGGTCAGCGCCCGGAACACCCGGTGCCAGTGAAACCGCGACATCGCCGCCACATCCGCCAGCTGGTCCAGCGACAGGTCGCCCCCCGGATTGTCATGGATGTAATTCAGCACCCTCAGGATGCGTCCTTCGTAATCTGTCATCGCCTGATGCCTGTTTCCTCTGCCCGGTCAGACTGCCATCGAAGCGTCCCACAAATCTTGCCGAGTTGCATCCCGCGCGACCTGAGGTCATATAGCGGGAAACTCCGCGACGTGAGGGCACCATGACCCAGTATCTGGATTTCGAGAAACCGCTTGCCGAAATCGAAGGCAAGGCCGAGGAACTGCGCGCCCTGGCCCGCGCCAATGAAGAGATGGACGTGGCCGAAGAGGCCGCGGCACTTGACGCCAAGGCGGCCAAGTTGCTGGACGAACTCTATCGCGATCTGACCCCCTGGCGGAAATGCCAGGTGGCCCGGCATCCCGAGCGTCCGCATTGCCGCGACTATGTCGATGCGCTGTTCACCGAATACACGCCGCTTGCCGGCGACCGGAACTTTGCCGATGATCTGGCGGTAATGGGCGGGCTGGCGCGGTTCAACGACCGTCCCGTCATGGTGATTGGCCACGAAAAGGGCTCGGACACCAAATCCCGCATCGCCCATAATTTCGGCATGGCCCGGCCCGAAGGCTATCGCAAGGCGGTGCGCCTGATCGAGATGGCCGGCCGGTTCGGCCTGCCGGTGGTTACCCTGGTCGATACCGCGGGCGCCTATCCCGGCAAGGGCGCCGAAGAGCGCGGCCAGTCCGAGGCCATCGCCCGATCGACCGAGATGTGCCTGCGCGCCGGTGTGCCGCTGGTCTCGGTCATCATCGGCGAGGGCGGTTCCGGCGGCGCGGTCGCCTTTGCCACCGCCAACCGGGTGGCGATGCTGGAACATTCGATCTATTCGGTGATCTCGCCCGAAGGCTGCGCCTCGATCCTGTGGAAGAATGCCGAAAAGATGCGCGAGGCCGCCGAGGCGCTGCGCCTGACCGCGCAGGACCTGCTGAAACTCGGCGTGGTCGACCGGGTTATCCCCGAGCCGCGCGGCGGCGCTCATCGCGACAAGACCGCCGCGATGGAAGCAGTGCGAGGGGCCATCGCCGCCATGCTCAAGGAACTTGACGGCAAATCCGCCGAGGCGCTGATCAAGGATCGCCGCAAGAAATTTCTCGACATCGGCTCCAAGGGGCTGGCCGCATAAGAAAGGGCGCCGCGCGCCCCTTCATTGCACCAACAATACTTCGGCGAGGCGCCCGTCGGGCGACGGGGGCAGCGCCCCCCGCCCGGCTTACCCGCCGCGCAGCTGCCGCAACAGCTCGACCGAGGGCGTGCCGGTCACGGCCAACCCACGCGCGCGCTGATAATCGCTGATCGCGGCTGTGCTTTTCGATCCGATCACCCCGTCCGCGCCGCCGGTATCGTAGCCTGCGGCGGTCAGGCGGCTCTGCAACTCCTTGCGCTCTTCCAGCGTCAGACCGGTCTCGTCCGGCCCGAACGAGGCCCTGAACGGCCCGCCGCCCTTGAGCCTGTCGGACAGGTGGCCGACGCCGATGGCATAGCTGTCCGAGTTGTTATAGCGCTTGATGACGCTGAAGTTCTTGAACACCGCGATCTTTGGCCCGGGCTCCTGCGGTTGCAGGACCGCGCTCGGGCTGCCGGAATTGGCAGCGGCAGAACCCACTTCGCCGCCCCAGGGCTGGCCGCGCACCCAGCCGGCATTGGCCAGGTAAGCGGCGGTCGAGGCCAGCGCATCGGTCGGGTCCTCGGACCAGATGTCGCGCCGCCCGTCGCCGGTGAAATCCACCGCATAGGCCAGGTACGAGGTGGGGATGAACTGGGTGTGACCCATCGCGCCCGCCCAGCTGCCGGTCATGTTCTGGGGCGAGGTATCGCCGTTTTGCAGGATCTTCAGCGCCGCGATCAGCTGCTTTTCGAAAAACGCGCCACGTCGTCCGTCATAGGCCAGGGTCGAGAGGGCCGAGACGATCGGCACGTCGCCGCGCCGGGCGCCATAGCGGCTTTCCAGCCCCCAGATCGCGGTGACGATCTCCTTGTCGACGCCGTAATGCGCCTCGATCCGGGTCAGCAGCGCGCCGTGTTGTTGCAGCATCTGCCGCCCGGTGGCAATCCGCTCATCCGAGGCAGCAATGGCCAGGTAATCCTCCAGCGAGCGTTTGAACTCTGTCTGGTTGCGGTCGCGCTCGATCACCTTGGGGATAAATCCCGCCCCGCGAAAGGCGCGGTCCAGCGTCGTGGCGTTGATGCCCTGTGCCGAGGCGCGGCTGCGGAAGCCCGCCACCCAGGCCTCCCATCCCGCATTGGGCACGGTTGGCCAGCTCTGCGCCGGGGCGGCGGCAGGGGTCGAGGCGGTCAGCGGTGCGCCACCGCCACAGGCGGACAGGGACAGCGCGCCCAGCCCAAGGGTAAAGAACCGTCGGTTGATCATGATGACATACCTGCTCGTTTGTTTTGCCGCAGGATACCGCGATCAGCCGCGCCAGACCAGCAAGCGTTTCTCGATTTTGCCGATGGCCCAGCTGGTCAGCACGCCCAGACAGGACAGAATGACGACTCCGGCAAAAAGCCGCTCAAGATCGTAGAGCGCACCGGCTTGCAGGATATAGGCGCCGATCCCGTGTTCGGCGCCCAGCATCTCGGCCGCGACCAGCAGGATGATGCCGATGGCCAGCGATACGCGCAGCCCCGACAGGATGCCGGGCAGCGCCCCGGGCAGCACAATCTTGCGCACGATCGACCACCAGCCCAGGCCAAAGCTTTGCCCCATGCGGATGAGCCCCCGGTCGACATTGTCGACCGCGCCATAGGTGGCCACCACCGTAGGCGTAAAGGTGCCCAGCGCGATGAGCGCGTATTTCGACCCTTCGTCGATGCCGAACCAGATCACGAACAGCGGCAGCAGGGCGATTTTCGGGATCGGGAAGATGGCCGCCACCAGTGGCACCAGCCCGGCCCGGATGTAAGAGAAGAGCCCGATCAGAACGCCTACACCAACACCCGCGCTGATCCCGAGCGCTGAACCCACCGCCAACCGGCTGAGCGACGGGAGCAGATGGGTCCAGAGGGCTCCAGAGCGGGCCAGATCGCCCAGTGTCGCGGCCACGTCCGAGGGGCGCGGCAGGGTCAGGTTGGTAATCCAGCCTGTCCGCGTGCCCCATTCGATCAGGAACAGCAGCAGCAGGAAAACGGCGATGCCAGTGCCGCGCCGCGCCTCGGGGCGGAAACCGCCACCACGAAAGGGAACCCTGAGCTCAGGCATCCAGCAACTCCAGATCGGCGGCCACAGCCTCGTCGCGCATCAGTGCCCAGAGGTGGGCCTGGATCGCCTCCAGCCCTGCGTCGCCGGCATGCCGTTCAGAAAGCGCCCCTGGCACCTCGATCACCTCGCGCACGCGGCCTGGGCGGCGCGACAGCACCACGATGCGGTGGCCCAGGCGCACCGCCTCGGCCAGGTTGTGGGTGACATAGACGCCGGTAAAGGGCTGCCGCTCCCACAAACCCACCAGATCCTCCATCAGCAGCTCGCGCGTCTGCGCGTCCAGCGCCGAAAGCGGCTCGTCCAGCAGCATAACCGCCGGGTTCACCGCCAGCGCCCGGGCAATGGCGACGCGCTGTTTCATGCCGCCCGACAATTGCCGGGGCAGCGCATCGTGGAAATCGGACAGCCGGGTGCGGGCCAGCACATCCTCGATGATCGCGCGCACCCGGTCGCCCGGAAGGCGATGATCTTCGAGCACCAAGGACACATTGCCCGCCACGCTGCGCCAGGGCAGCAGGGCGAAATCCTGAAACACGTAGGTCAGCGGGTTCAGACAACCCTCGGGCGGGGTGCCGCCTTGCAGCACCTCGCCCCAATCGGGTTGCTCCAGCCCGCCCAGCATCCTGAGCAGGGTGGACTTGCCGCAGCCCGACGGACCCACCACGCACAGGATCTCGCCTGCCGGGATATGCAGCGAAACATCGTTCAGCACCACCATGTCGCCATAGCGATGGGTCAGACCGCGAACCGCAAGTTCCATTTGCCGTCAGATCATGGGCACATAAGAGCTGTCGACCAGCGTCTCGGTGGTGATGCTGTCCTTGACCATACCTTCGGATTTGAACCAGCCCAGCTGATCCTCGACCGAACCCATGTTCAGGGCCGAATCCTTGTTCAGACGCATCGCGCCGTTGCGGATGGATTTCTCGGCCTTCTCGAAGGGCTGGTCGGCATAGACATATTTGTGCACCAGCTTGACCATCTCGACCCCGGCCTCATCGCCTGCGGTCTTGTCCACCAAGGCCGCGTTGAAATCCGCCGCCCCGCGCGAGAAGGCGCGCAGAAACGCCTCGGTCTGCGCCCGCTCGCCGGAGGCATTGCTGGCAGAGGTAAACACGGTGGTGACCTGATAATCGGGCAGATAATCGGCAACCATGCCGATATGTTTCACAGCACCGCCGCCCGAGAGCGCCTTGCCGATATGGGGCACGATGGTCCAGGCGTCGACCTGTCCCGACTTCATCGCGCCGATGATCGCGCCCACCTTTTGCAGCGGCGTGAACTTGACCGAGGCGCCCTCGACCGCCGCGATCTTGGCGCCCATATAGTGGAAGGACGAGCCGGGCTGAGTGACGGCAAAGCTGCGCCCATCGAGCGCCGCGGCGCTGGTCAGCCCCGCGTCATAAGCCGCGTTCGACGCCAGGATCATCTGGCCGTCGATGCCCTTTTCCTCGCTCAGCGCGCCGCCGATCACCTTGGCCGCGCCTTTTTCGGCCAGGCTGATCAGGCCGCCGGTGATCGCGGTCACCGCGTAATCGGCGTCACCACTGGCAATCGCCACCGCCATCGGCTGGGCCGCCTCGAAGAACTTGAATTCGACGTCCAACCCCTCCTCGGCGAAATAGCCGCGTTCGAAGGCCACAAAAGACGCTGCATGGCTGGTGAAGCGCAAAGCGCCCACGGTCATCTTGGTGTTTGCCAGTGCCGGCGTGCCCAGCATCGGCAGGGTGGCGGCGCCACCGATCAACCCCAGCGCGCCGCGCCGTGAAAACCTGTTCATCATCTCACTCCCCGTTGAAATCCGGTCTCAGCTTAAGACCAAGGCAAAGCGACGCGCAACCGCGCAACGCGATCACGTCACCAGCAGCCGCAGGCCCTGAGTCACGTCGGAACGCACGGCCAGTCGCAATCCGGGTTCATCGCCCGCCTTCAGCGCGGCGATGATCAGCTTGTGATATTGCGGCGGATCGGTGCGGCGCAGCCGCCCATAAAGCGCCCGCATCGTCGGCCCCAGTTGCAGCCAGACGGTTTCGGCCATGGCCAGCATCGCCGGCGCCTGCGCCCGCAGATAGAGGGTGCGGTGAAATTCCAGATTGGTGCGGATGTATCCGACCGCATCACGTTTCGACACCATCTCGGCCACGGTGCCGTTGATCGTCTGTAACCGGTCTATCAGCGCCATATGGGCGCGCGGCAGGGCGCGGCTTGCCAGCTCGACCTCCAAGAGCGCGCGCAGCGCCGCCAGTTCCTCGATCCGGTCGCTATTCAGCTCGGGGGTCGACACGCGGCCCGAACTGGACAGGAACAGCGCCCCCTCGGCCACCAGACGGCGGATCGCTTCGCGCGCGGGCGTCATCGAGACATCGAACTCCTTGCCGATGCCACGCAAGGTCAGCGCCTGCCCCGGCGCCAGCTCGCCATGCATGATGCGTGTGCGCAGGGTGCGATAGACCCGGTCATGGGCGGCGGTGGTCGGATCGGGGGGGCGAACGGGCTGCATGACTCTATGTGATCACAACCATCGGCAACGTCAACTCGCCGCGCTGTCGAACCGGTAGCTGTGCAGCTGGGTGCCATTGTCGCGCAGCCACTGGCGCGGCGCCACATAGGGGCCGTGGATGCGGGTGACTTCGGCCCAGAACCGCGAAGAGTGATTCATTTCGGCCAGATGCGCCACCTCATGCGCGGCGACATAGCGCAGCACCGAGGGCGGCGCCAGGATCAGCCGCCACGAGAACATCAGCGCCCCTTCGGTGGTGCATGACCCCCAGCGCGAGCGGGTGTCGCGCAGGCTGATCCGGGCATAGGGCCGGCCCAGTTCGGAGGCGTAGAAATCGCAGGCCGCCGCCAGCCGGTCGCGCGCCAGCTCGCGCAGGAAACGGTGCAGCCGTGCCTCCATCCCCTGCGGCGGCACCTCGACCAGCCCCGGCCGCAGCTGGATCCGCCGACCGCTGGCCGGAACGATGCGCGTCGGTGCGCCCTCGATCGGGATCGCATCGCCAAAGCCGGGCTGGTGCCGGGGCATGTGCCTGGCCAGATGGCCGCGAATCCAGTCGGCCTTGCTCTGGGCAAAGTCGATGGCCTCCCGCTCGGGCACGCCCGGCGGCAGGGTCAGGGTGACCCGCCCGTCCAGCTGCGAGATGCGCAGGCTGATCCGCCGTGCGCGCGCCGAACGCCTGAGCGTCAGCGGCACCGGTGGCTGTCCCGGCAGATGATGCTGACCCATATCGCGCTTCCTTTGGCCTAAAGGCTTTGACAGTCTCCACCTCATGTGGCACGAGGCCGGAATCGTCGTTGCGACTCACCAGATATCAAGGGGATTTCACATGCCCAAGGAAGAATGGGGTGTAAAGCGCCTTTGCCCGACCACCGGCAAGCGGTTTTATGACCTGAACAAGAATCCGATCGTCAGCCCCTATACGGGCGAGATCGTCGAACTCGACCTCGGCAAGGGCCGGATGATTGCCGCCGATGCCGAGGATGCGGCAACCCGCAAGGCCCGTCAGACCGTGGATGACGACGAAATCGTGCTGGATGACAGCGATGACGATTCGGTCGACATGGATATCGATGATGACATCCTCGAAGACGATGATGACGAGGACAGCGTTTCGCTGGACGACATCAAGGATATGTCCTCGGACGACGAATGATCCGCTGACATTCGAATGCAAGACAGGGCGGGCAGTGTTCCCGCCCTTTTTTGTGCCAATCCACGCCCGGATGTCGCAGCCAAGAAAATCTGCAAGTCCCTCGATTTTGGGCTTGCGCTCGTCCTACCGCTCTCATAAATGTCCGCTCACCGCAGCGATACGGATGTTCGCTGACCGGTCCGGGGCCTTAGCTCAGTTGGGAGAGCGCTTGCATGGCATGCAAGAGGTCAGGGGTTCGACTCCCCTAGGCTCCACCAAATCACCCCTATAGCGTGACATGTTGCCTGATCTCCCTTGGCAATTTCCCTGCCCCTTGCCGCCAATCTGAATGCGCCCCGGACAGTATCCTTGTTCGGTCCAGACCATGGTGAGATGCGAGCGCCGCGGGGCGTGGGGCGTGGGGCGCGTTTCGGAGAAAGCATGTCTCTCCAGCCGTTGCACGGATTGGCGCGAAGGAGCGTGCAGCGCTCCCATATCGGACGGTCGATGAGAGAGAGGCGCCGCGCCTGATCAACCCCTGCGGCTCGACAAACCCCTTTCAGCACAAAAAAGGCGGGGCCACCCCAAGGGCAGCCCCGCCTTTCTTTGCGATTCGTAGCTGGCTTATGCCAGTGCGAGATTGATCGCGGATTCGCGACCGTCCCGGCCACTTTCGATGTCGAAAGTCACGGCTTGGCCGTCATCCAGCTTTTGGATGCCCGAGCGTTCCAGAGCGGAAATATGAACGAAAACGTCCTTCGAACCCTGCTCAGGTGCGATGAAGCCGAAGCCTTTTTGGGAATTGAACCATTTCACGGTGCCATTGGCCATCGTGTTGTCTCCTAGTACATTTGCCGTCCACAGGATGCGACGACCCGGCTAAGTGTCGTCGTAAGATCAACTGAGGCACTTAGGAAACAGAAGGTCGTAAGAAGAAGCTTTGCAAGGCCCAGATAGTAGGCTTTGGGCACGAATTCAAGTGGAGACAACCAAAAGGCGCATCAAAAACCCAATGAATTCCTGTTTTCTTTGGGGAGATCACACCCCTGTCGCAAGCGCGCCCTGCCTTGTCGGCAGCCTCGCGCGGCGCGCAGAAGGTCTCGATTCCATCTCTTGGCGGCGGATTCTACGGGCACGTTTCAGGGCCTGCGTACAGCCGTTGGCAGCCATCTGAACAGAGAGGCCCCTGCCGCGATCAAAGCGCTCAGGGGGTCGCCAACGCAGGCTTCGGGGCTGGCCCGTCTCGCCAAACCGGAGGCCCAAGAACCCGCGCCCTGGCCATCCGGCATGCCTGTCCGGCAGGAAGCTCAGCCGCCCGCCTGCGATGATCGCACCGCAGGGCGGGCGGCCCGGCTCAGTAGCTGTATTGCGCGTAAATGCGGCTCAGGTCGCCATTCCAATCGCCCTGATAATGGTCCAGCAGCTCGTCGGCGGGCACCTTGCCGCTTTCGACGCTGTCCTTCAGCGCGTTCAGGAAGTGGGTCTCGTCGGGAACCAGGCCACCCGCGCCGGGGCGCGCGCGCGCCTTCAGCCCGGCCTCGGAGATCGCCAGCACCTCGCGCGCGAGATCGTGCATGCGGACATTGCCCGCCCGCGCCTGCAGGCCCTGCCGGCTGGCCTCGATGCGCAGCGTTTCGCGGGTCTCGGCGTCCCAGCCCTTGACCAGGTCCCAGGCCGCGTCCAGCGCCGACTGGTCGTAGGTCAGCCCGACCCAGAAGGCGGGCAGCGCACACAGCCTGCGCCATGGGCCACCATCGGCGCCGCGCATCTCGATGTATTTCTTGATCCGCGCCTCGGGGAACAGGGTGGTCAGGTGATCGGCCCAATCAGAAAGTGTCGGCGTCTCGCCGGGCAGCGCGGGCAGCCGCCCGTTCAGGAAATCGCGGAAGGACTGGCCCAGGGCGTTGATATATGTCCCGTCGCGATAGACAAAATACATCGGCACATCGAGCGCGTATTGCACCCAGGATTCGAACCCGAACCCCTCGTCAAAAATGAAGGGCACCATGCCGGTGCGGTCAGCGTCCAGATCGCGCCAGACCCGGGCACGCCAGCTCTTGTGGCCGTTGGGCTGGCCCTCGAAGAAAGGCGAATTGGCAAACAGTGCCGTGGCCACCGGTTGCAGGGCAATGGCGACGCGCAGTTTCTGCACCATGTCCGCCTCGGAGCCAAAATCCAGATTGACCTGAACCGTGCAGGTGCGCCGCATCATGGTGGTGCCCATGGTGCCCACCTTCTGCATATAGGCATCCATCAGCTTGTAACGGCCCTTGGGCATCAGCGGCATCTGGTCATGGGTCCAGATCGGCGCCGCGCCGAGCCCGATGAAGCCCACGCCGATCTCGTCGGCGATATCCTTGACCTCGCGCAGATGGGTATTCACCTCGTCGCAGGTCTCGTGGATGGTTTCCAGCGGCGCGCCGCTCAGCTCCAGCGCCCCGCCGGGTTCCAGCGAGATATTGGCGCCGTCCTTTTGCAGGCCGATCAGATTGCCGCCCTCGCGCATTTCGGCCCAGCCGTGCCGGTCGCGCAACCCTTCGAGAACCGCAACGATCGAGCGGGTGCCCTCAAACGGCAGCGGTTTCAGCGTATCCTTGCAAAAGCCGAACTTCTCGTGCTCGGTGCCGATGCGCCATTCCGATTTGGGCTTGCAGCCCGAGGCGAGGTATTCGGCCAGCTGTTCGTGGCGTTCGATCGGTCCGCCGCCGGACTGGGGAATGGACATGCTCGGGCTCCGTCTTGGCTTTTCTCGATCTGCCGAGAAGTGGCACATTTGGCGCAAGTGTCAATGGAACGAGGGGTAGAAACTCACGCCGAAGTGTTGGCCCGGCCATCACGGGAATCGATACCCTCTACCGTGCGCCATCAATGCAACGGCAAGGTGGCGGGGCGCGAGGGCGTGCGTTCCCAGATCACCACCGCATGGCGCGCATCGCCCTTGAGCACCGCCAGCACCCGTTCGGTCCTGAGCCCGGGCAAGGCCGAAAACCCGTCAAACAGCACTTCGGCCCCCTCGGCGTTGACAGGAATGGCCAGCACCGCGCGACCCTCCTGTTCCAGCAGCCAATGCGGCGGAGTGGCGGTGGGGTCATAGGTCAGCCGCTCGATCTCGGCGGCCGCGACAGAGCCGCCGCCAAGCGGGCCCATATAGGTGATCTCGCCCTCGTCCAGCAGCACGATGCCGGGACCGCCACCGCCGGTACGGAACCGGGCGCGCTGGACACCGACAACCGCCAGCGCCAGCCCCGCGGCTGCCACCGGCCACCCTGTCCAGCCCAACAAGCCACCCGGGCCCGCGATCCAGCTGAGGCCAAGAAGCGCGACGGCAAGCCCCGCCAGCACCTCGCGCCAGCGCCACAACGCGGCGCGCGCTTCGGGTCGGATGAAGCTCATGGTGTTATCCTCTGCGGAGTTTCAAACAACAGCAGCGTCCACAAGCCGATCTGGCGGAAACCGATGCCGCGATAGGCACCTGCAGCTGCATCCGAAGCGGAAAACAATGTCGCCTCTGTCACGCCGCGCGCCCGCGCTTCGATCAGGTGCAGCGCCAGCGCCCGGCGGGCATGACCCTGCCCGCGCAGCTCAGGGGGTGTAAAGACGCCTCCGACCTGCACGATGTCGGGCAGGCTGGCGTTGAACCCGGTCATTGCCAGGGCCTTTCCGCCCTGCATCAGAACACGGTGGCTGTCCGCCGCGATATAGGTATCGTGATCCACCTCGCCTTGCCGCTGGGCTTGCTCAGGTGACATGTGCAGCGCCTCTCGACAATAGGCCACGCGCCACCGGATCATCTCCTCCGGGTCGGCGGTGCCCAGCGGATGCAGAGTTGCGGGTCCATCAGGACACTGCAGGTCCTTGAGATCCAGGGTGAAATGCGGCTCGTCCCGGTCGAGCGTCGCCGATCGTCCAGACAGGCCAAGCCGGTCCGCCAGCGGGCGGGCGATATCGGCGGGCCCGATGATGCCGCTGATATCCGTCTCCCGCAGGATATCGCGGGCAGAATCAAGATCCGCCTCGGGCAGGTTTGGCATCACGGTGCCCGACCGGGTGACCGAAAGCACGCCCGTCACCTGGCCTGCGACCTTGGACATCCACATCGAAACGGCATAAGGTGCGGCCCCGTCCAGGCCGAAGCGATGCAGATTGGATAGGGGAAACATGGCGCGATTGGGCTGTAGCCGCAAAAAGGCACGCACATCATCCAGATCGGATGGAACGACTCTCTTCATCACCAATCCCCCAGCGCCTGCTGCCAGAGCGTCAGCGCCGCCACCGCCGCGGTGTCGGCGCGCAGGATGCGCGGGCCCAGGCTGACCGCATGCGCATTGGGCAGCGCGGCCAGTCGGGCGCGCTCGCGTTCCGAGAAACCGCCCTCGGGGCCGATCAGGATGGCCCAGGGACCGCTCGGTCCGCCCGTTCGGGCGTTCTCGCCCTGCCCCGCGAGGAGGCCCGAAAGGGCGGAGGAGCGCCCCGCCAGCGTCTCGTCACAGAACATCAGCTGCCGCTCCGCCGGCCAGCGGTCAAGCAGCGGGCCGAGCTTTTGCAGCTCTGCCACCTCGGGCACATAGGTGCCGCCGCATTGTTCCGCCGCCTCGACCGCATGCGCCTGCAGCCGGTCCTGTCGGATGCGCTCGGAATTGGTGAACTCGGTCTGCACCGGAACGATCCGCGCGGCGCCCATCTCGGCCGCCTTCTCGACAATGAAATCGGTACGCGCCTTCTTGATCGGCGCGAAAAGCAGCCAAAGGTCAGGCGGCATCCTGAGCGGCGCGCTTTGGCTCTCGCACAGTAATTCACCGCCGCGCTTGCCCGCCTCGCCGACCCGCGCCTGCCATTCGCCATCGCGTCCGTTGAACAGCGCCACCCAATCCCCGACACCCAGCCGCATCACCCCGAAGAGATAATGCGCCTGGTCGCGCGACACCTGAACCGGTTGCCCCTGGCCCAAGGCCTGCTCTACATACAATCTGATCTTTGCACTCATGGAAGACTACATATGCAAGGCCAAGCCCCAACGCCAGACGGTCAGGTCGCGGACGCGGTGACCGGCAACTGGGTCGATATCCATGCCCCGGCCTGGTCGCGGCCCTATCTCAGGCTCAGCCGCGCCGACCGGCCGATCGGCACCTGGCTGCTGCTGATCCCCTGTTGGTGGGGGTTGGCGCTGGCCATGCTCGACGGGCAGGATGCGCGCTGGGGCGATCTTTGGATCGCCCTGGGCTGTGCCATCGGGGCGTTCCTGATGCGGGGTGCGGGCTGCACCTGGAACGACATCACCGACCGCGAATTTGACGGCCGGGTCGAAAGGACCCGCTCGCGCCCGATCCCCTCGGGTCAGGTCAGCGTGCGCATGGCGGTGGTCTGGATGATCGCGCAGGCGCTGTTGGCGCTGATGATCCTGCTCACCTTCAACCGGATGGCCATCGCCATGGGCGTTTTGTCGCTGTTGCCGGTGGCGGTCTATCCCTTTGCGAAACGCTTTACCTGGTGGCCGCAGGTATTTCTGGGCCTTGCCTTCAACTGGGGCGCGCTGCTGGCCTGGACCGCGCATTCCGGCTCGCTGGGCTGGGGCGCGCTGTTCCTTTATCTCGCGGGCATCGCCTGGACGCTGTTCTATGACACCATCTATGCCCATCAGGATACCGAGGATGACGCCCTGATCGGGGTCAAGTCCACCGCCCGGCTGTTTGGCGCACAGACACCGCGCTGGATGTCCTATTTCCTGGTGGCCACCGTCAGCCTGATGGGGATCGCGGTGTTCGAGGCAGCGCTGCCCGATGCCTCGATCCTGGCGCTGGTTCTGGCGCTGGCGGGACCCTGGGCGATGGGCTGGCACATGGCCTGGCAACTGCGCGGACTGGACCTCGATGACAATGGCAAACTGCTGCAACTGTTCCGGGTCAACCGCGACACCGGCCTGATTCCGCTCATCTTCTTCGTGATCGCGCTGTTCGCGTGATTGCACCCTCGATCCCGGGGGGTTAAGAACTCTGCCAAAGACCGGAGAAATAAGACCTGCTGATGCGACTTCCTCTGACCCTCGTGGTCGCGCTGACCTTTGTTCTGGCAGCGCTGATTTGCGGTGTGGCCGCCAGTTTCGCCGTGACCGCTGTCGAGGAGAACTCGGAAATCGCCGTGCGGCGCGGGTTGGACCGAGCTGGCCATAACTGGGCCGAAGTCCAGGCCAACGGCTTGCAGGTGATCGTCACCGGTATGGCCCCGGACGAGGCGACGCGGTTCAATGCGCTGTCGGTCGTGGGGGGAGAGGTCGATGCCTCGCGCGTTATCGACCTGATGCAGGTGCGGCCCTCGGCGGGACTGGCCGCTCCGAAATTCTCGATCGAGATTCTGCGTAACGATTCCGGCGTGTCGATCATCGGCCTGGTTCCCGCCTCGATGAACCGGCAGGCCCTGCTGACCTCGCTGAAACGGCTGGCCGACGGGCAGCAGGTGGCCGATTTGCTGGAAACCGCCAGCTATCCGGTCCCCGAAGGCTGGCAGGATGCGATGGATTATGCGGTGGTCGCGCTGGGCATGCTGCCGCGCTCGAAGATCTCGGTCAGCGCCGGGCGGGTGACGGTGCGCGCCATCTCGGACAGCGGCGCCGACAAGAAGCGGTTGGAGCAGGCGCTGAACCGCGCCGCACCACCCTCGCTGCGGATCGGTCTTGATATCGCGGCACCGCGCCCGGTGTTGACGCCCTTTACCCTGCGCTTCCTGATCGACCAGGACGGCGCCCGTTTCGACGCCTGCGCCGCCGATACCGAGGCCGCGCGCGACCGCATCCTGAGTGCCGCGCGCGCCGCCGGGATGCAGGAAAGCGCCTCTTGCACCATCGGCATGGGGGTGCCCTCGCCCCGCTGGGCCAAGGCCGCCGAGCTGAGCCTTGCCGCCCTGGCCGAGCTGGGTCAGGGCACCGTGACCATTGCCGATGCCGATATCACTCTGGTGGTGGCGCAGGGCACCGACCCGGCCCTGTTCGACCGCGTGGTCGGAGAGCTGGAGACCGGCCTGCCCGATGTGTTTGCCCTGCATGCAGTCTTGCCCGAGCCCGAAACCAAGCAGACCGCCGGCCCGCCCGAATTCACCGCCACGCTCAGCCCCGAGGGGCTGGTGCAGCTGCGCGGACGGCTTGGCAGCGATCACGCACGCGAGATGGTGGACAGCTATGCCAAGGCCGCCTTTGGCTCGACCGCGGTCTATACCGCCGCCCGGATCGTACCCGACCTGCCGGCGGATTGGCCTGTTCGGGTGCTGGCCGGGCTCGAGGCGCTGGCGACGCTCAGAAACGGCGCACTGGTGGTCAGCCCCGACCGGGTGATGCTGCGCGGTACCAGCCATGTGGAAGAGGCCAGCGCCGAGATCGCCCGCCTGCTGGCCGACAAGCTGGGCGAAAACCAGAGCTTCGATCTGGAAATAGCCTATGAGGCGCCGCCCGAACCCGCAGAAACCAGCCTGGACGCCGACCGGTGCGAGGCGCTGCTGGCCGAGGTGCAGGCAAATGACAAGATCGCCTTTGAACCCGGCTCTGCCACCATTGCGGCCAGTGCCTCGGGCACGATGGACCGGATCGCGGACCTGTTGCAGAGCTGCGGACCGATCCGGCTGGAGATCCAGGGTCACACCGACAGTCAGGGCCGCGAAGAGATGAACCAGCAGCTTAGCCAGGCGCGCGCGCAGTCGGTTCTGAACGAGCTGCGCGCGCGCCGGGTGCTGACCGCGAGCTATGCCGCCGTCGGTTATGGCGAAAGCCAACCGATCGCCGATAATGGCACCGAGGATGGCCGCGAAGCCAACCGCCGCATCGAATTCCGTCTGATCCGTCCGGAACAGGCAGACGAACACACCACGGCGCTGGAACAGGTCGAGGCAGAGCAATCCGGCGATGCGGATACCGAGCAGAGCACCACCGGGACCACCGGGGAGGATCAGTAAGTGAACAGAACCGAATTCATCATCACCACCGCCATCATCCTGTTCGTGGCCTTTTCCATGGGATGGTTCGCGAACTGGCTGGTGCACCGGTTCACCCGCGTGCGGCAAAGCGATGTGGCCGATCTGGACCGGATGAGCCAGGAACTGCACGAGGCCGAAGAGGCCCGCGATCAGGCGATCACCTATCTGCAACAGCGCGAGGCCGAGCTGACCAACCAGCTGACCCAGACCGAAGCGGAACTGGGCGCGGCCATGGACGGGCTGCGCGCCGCCCGGCAAGAGGCCGAAGAGCTGCGCCATCATCACGGCTGAGGATTGGCGCGACGCGCCTACCAGCGGGTCAGGGCGTCTTCGTCTTCGTCCTTGGCGGCGACCCAGCCTGCGCCAGTCCCGGTGATTTCCTTTTTCCAGAACGGCGCGCGGGATTTCAGATAGTCCATCAGGTATTCGGCGGCCTCGAACGCATCCTTGCGATGGGGGGCGGCGGTGGCGACCATCATGATCCGGTCGCCGGGCGCCAGCCGCCCGTACCGATGGATCACCAGCACATCACCCAGCGACCAGCGCTCTTGCGCCTCGGCGGCGATCCTGGCCAGCGCCTTTTCGGTCATGCCCGGATAGTGCTCGATCTCCATCACATCCAGATCGCCCTGCGCCAGATCGCGTACCACGCCGGTAAAGGTCACGATGGCGCCCATGCCGGTATCGGCGGCGGCAAAGGCGTTGGCCTCGGCGCCAAGGTCAAAAGGTTCCTGCTGGACCACCACCCGCATCGGGCTCAGCCCCCGGTCATCGGCGGAAAGAAGGCCACCTCGCGCACGCCGCTGAGCGATGCGTCGAAATCGGCCAGATCCTGATCCAGCGCCACCCGCAGGGCGCTGAGATCGGCGAAGGCCGCCTCGTAACGCGGCTCGCGCGCGCGCAGTTCCTCGACCAGCTGTGCCACGGTCTCGGCCCCGGTTTCGATCCGCTCGCGCGGGATGCCGATCCGCTCGCGGACCCAGGCGAAATAGAGCACATCCATCAGCGCGTCTCCTTCAGATGCGGCATCGACTTGCGCAGATAATCATAGCCCGTGATCAGGGTCAGACCAGCCGCGATCCACAAGAGCCACAAGCCCACCCGCCCGGACCAGATCATGCCGTCCAGCTTCCAGCGCAGACCCTGCAGATCCGCCACCTCGCCCGCCATGATCTGATCGACGATGCCCTGATCCATGCCAAACGAGGACATCACCAGATAGTGTTCGAAAATCCCCTGGCTGAACAGCACCGCGATGGCGATCATCTGGGCGGTGGTCTTCCACTTGGCCAGCTTGGTGACCTTGAGCGTTCCGGCAACATCGCCCAGAAACTCGCGCAGGCCCGAGACAAAGACCTCGCGGAACAGGATCACCGTGGCGGGCAGCACCAGCCAGGGCGTCCAGTGCTCGGTCGAGTAGCCCACCAGAATCATCAGCGCGATCACCACCATCGCCTTGTCCGCGATCGGATCCAGCATCGCGCCCATCTTGGTTTCCTGTTTCCAGGCCCTTGCCAGATAGCCGTCGAACCAGTCGGTGATCGCCGCCGAAACGAACAGGATCAGCGCGAACCAATCGGCATAGGGCCGGGTAAAATAGAGAAACATGACGGCCAGGCCGGGCGCGGCAAGCAGGCGCAGCAGAGTCAGGATATTGGGCAGGTTCCACTTCATGCGCCGGGTTTATCCTGCCCGGACCGATTGGGAAAGAGGACAGAAACAGCGCACCCCTCAGACCGCCGCGCGCAATTGCTCGATCAGGCGATAGCGCAGACCAAAGGCGCCGTCGCTGGTGGGATCCGCCTCGGAGGCCATCCAGGCCACCACCAGGTCGCGGGCCGGATCGGCAAAGACGAATTGTCCATGGATACCCATGCCGTGGATCAGCGGCTTGGCCCCGCGGTGGATATACCATTTGCTGCGATAGACCATGTCGTAATCCGGGAAACGTTCGGCGAAATCTCCCGTCGCCCAGGCCTCGTGATCACCCTGCGTGGTGATATCGTCCAGCCAGCGGGCAGGGATCACCTGGCGGCCGTCCGCGCGCGCGCCGCCCCGGCAGATCAGCTGACCCACCCGCGCCAGATCGCGGGCGGTGACGCACATGCCGCCTGCCGCGCGCGGCCCGCCAATGCGGTCAACGGTGATATAGGCCGGTTGCTCGGCACCCATGGGCCGCCAGAGATGCTCTGACATCAGGTCGGCATAGCGCCGCCCCGCCGCCCGCTCGATCACCCAGGCCAACAGGTCGGTGACCGGCGAGACATAGTGGAAGCGCCCGCCATGCGGCCCGTCATGCGCAGTCAGCGTCTGCTGGAACCCGCGCAGGTCGGGCACCGTATCGCCCGGTTCGACCACGTTCCAGTTCGCCGCCTTGCGATAGGCAATGATCGGGCCGGTGGTGGCGGTGTAATCCTCGCAAAACTCGACGCCCACCCGCATGTCGAGCGCCTGGCGCACCGTCGCGCCGGCATAGGCGGTTGCCGCCAGTTCGGGAATGTAATCGGTGATCTCCGCGGTCAGGTCCAACAGCCCCTTGTCCGCCAGAATCCCGGCCAGGAGGCCCAGCATCGACTTCGATACCGACATCAGGATATGCGGATCCTCCGCCCCCATGCCGTTGCGATAGACCTCGTGGACCACGCGGCCCTGATGCAGCACCACCAGCGCATCGGTGCAGGTGGGGGCGAGGATATCACCAAGCAGCTCATCGGAGAGCAGCGGTGCGCCCTGCTCCAGCCTCCAGACGTCACCCGGCGCGTTGGCAATCGGTGCCGAGGGAACGATTTCGCGCACATGGTGAAACGCCCAGGCCGAATAGGGCCGGGTGCGCCAGTTGGCCAATGTGGCGCGGTCAGCCTCGGCCGGCGGAAACCCCTGCATCACTGTCATCAAAAATCCTCCCTGCCGCCAAGCCAAGCGCAGAGGGCCGCAAATGGCAAGTCAGCTTTCGTGGAAGAAGTCGTAGATCTTCTGCGCCAACCCCGCAGACACGCCCTCGACCGCGGTCAGGTCCGCCAGATCGGCGCGGCTCACCGCCTTGGCGCTGCCGAAATGGGCCAGCAGCGCGCGTTTGCGGGCGGCGCCGACGCCGGGAATATCGTCGAGCGGGGTTGCGCTGACCGCCTTGGCCCGCTTGGCGCGATGGGTGCCGATGGCAAAGCGGTGCGCCTCGTCCCGCAGCCGCTGGATGAAATAGAGCACCGGGTCGTTGCGTTTCAGGGCAAAGGGGCGCTGGCCGGTGCGGTGGAACTCTTCCTTGCCGTGGTCGCGGTCGATGCCTTTGGCCACCCCGACCATCGGAATGTCCTGGACCCCGTGTGCCATCATGATCTCGTGCACCGCACTGACCTGCCCGGCGCCGCCGTCGATCAGCAACAGATCGGGCCACAGCCCCTTGTCGCGGTCCGGGTCCTCTTTCAGCAGCCTTGTAAACCGACGGGTCAGAACCTCTTTCATCATGCCGAAATCGTCGCCGGGGGTCAGGTCGTCGCCCCGGATGTTGAACTTGCGATACTGGTTCTTCAGGAACCCTTCGGGCCCCGCCACGATCATGCCGCCGACTGCATTGGTGCCCTGGATATGGCTGTTGTCATAAACCTCGATCCGCTGCGGCGGCCCGTCCAGATCGAAAGCCTCGGCCAGACCGCCCAACAGCTTGGTCTGGGTGGCGCTTTCGGACATGCGCCGGGCCAGCGACTCGCGCGCATTGCGCAGCGCGCCCGAGACCAGTTCGGCCTTTTCACCACGCTGGGGCACCAGCAGTTCCACCTTGCGCCCGGCCTTCTCGCTCAGCGCTTCGGTCATCAGGTCGGCATTCTCGATCGCGTCCGACAGGATCAGCTGCCGGGGCGGTTCCTTGTTGTCATAGAACTGACCGAGAAAGGCCTCCATCACCTCGGCTGCCGATACATCCTCGCCCACGCGGGGATAGAAATCGCGGTTACCCCAGTTCTGGTTGGCCCGGATGAAGAAGACCTGCACACAGGCCTGCCCGTTTTCCAGATGCAAGGCCACCACATCCGCCTCGGCCACGCCGCGCGGATTGATGCCCTGGGTGCCTTGCACCGTGGTCAAGGCCCGGATCCGGTCGCGCAGGGCTGCTGCACGCTCGAACTCCATCGCCTCGGACGCGGCCATCATCTGCTCGGCCAGCTCCTCTTGCACCCGGGTAGAACGCCCCGAGAGGAAGCGTTCGGCATCCTTGACGGCGGCGGCATAGTCCTGATCCGAGATCAGACCCACGCAGGGCGCCGAGCACCGCTTGATCTGGTAGAGCAGGCAGGGTCGGGTGCGGCTTTCGAACACCGCGTCAGTGCAGTTGCGCAGCAGGAACGCCTTTTGCAGCTGGTTCAGGGTGCGATTGACCGCACCGGCACTGGCGAAGGGACCGAAATAGGTGCCCTTCTCCTTCTTCGCGCCCCGGTGTTTCTTGATCTGGGCAAAGGAATGATCCTTGGCCACCAGGATATTGGGAAAGCTTTTGTCGTCCCTGAGCAGCACGTTGTATTTCGGCTTGAGCTGCTTGATCAGGTTCTGTTCCAACAGCAGCGCCTCGGTCTCGGTGCGCGTGGTCAGGAACATCATCGAAGCGGTCTCGCGGATCATCCGCTCGATCCGGGGGCTGTGGCCCGGACGGGCATAGTTCGACACCCGCGCCTTGAGGTTGCGCGCCTTGCCGACATAGAGCACCCGCGCCTGCGCATCGAGCATCCGGTAGACACCGGGCGCGCCACTCAGGTTGCGCAAATAGTCCTGAATACAGGCATAACCGGTAATCGGGGAATCGGGTTGGGACGGGTTGGTGTCTTGCATGTACCCGAGATATGATTCTCTGGCCTCGGCTGCAATCTTGTGGCGCCCGGTTCAAGAGGAAACAAATCCACGGATTATGTGGATAAGTCTGAAGACAAGTTTGAGACTGAGAAGAATTTCCCTTGTTTCGCGGGCGGTTTGCCGAGTTGCCTAAAAATTAGGCGCCAACTCAACGCATTGATATCACGAGCGATTTTTTTCAATGTGCTGCAAGTAAATGAAAACAAAGGCCTTTTTGTAACGCTTTCGTGACGTCATCCAAGCCGGTGCAAAACTTGCAGCGCAAACCTCTATTCAACGCCCAGAACGTCAGGGGTGCGCCATCCCAGATGCTGACCGCCATCCACGCAAAGCAACTGCCCGGTGACCGCAGGGGCATCAAGGAAATATCCCAAAGCGGCGGTGATATCCTGCGGGTTCGCCCCCCGCCCCGAGATGGTGCGGGCGCGCTGGTTGGCGAAGTGTTCGGGCGATTGGCGGTGGCCCTGCAACGTCGGGCCGGGGCCGATCGCATTGACCCGGATCGCCGGTGTCAGCGCCTGGGCGCTGGTCTGGGTCAGGGTCCACAGCCCGGCCTTGGCCAGCGTGTAGGTCATGAACTCCGGCGTCAGCTTGCGCACCCGCATGTCGATCATGTTGACGATCAATCCGGTCGCCACCGGCTCGCCATTGTCGTCCTGTACCGGTTCCAGCCCCTGCGCCGCCATCGCCTGCGTCAGCACAAAAGGCGCGCGCAGATTGCTTTCCATATGACGGTCCCAGCTTTGCCGGCTGGCGCTGGACAGGCTGTCATACTCGAAAATCGAGGCATTGTTGACCAGGCAGGTCACCGGCTCGCCCAGCGCCTCGCAGGCGCGCGGCAGCAGCGCCTGCATCTGACCCTCATCCAGCAGATCGGCCTGAAGCGCCACGGCGCGCCGTCCCAACCGATGAATCCGTTCCACCACATTGGCCGCGTCGGCCTCGGATCGGGCGTAATGCACCGCCACGTCATGACCGCGCCCGGCAAGATACAGCGCCATGGCTCGGCCCAGACGGATACCTGCCCCGGTGACAAGCGCCAATGCCATGACCGCTCCTCTCTGTTGCGGGTCGCCTAGATCAGGACGACAACGATATAGACGAGGTAGATACCCGTCAGGAACACCCCCCAGGTGCGGGTGATGTCCCACTTGAAGAACACGAAGGGGATCAGCAGCAGCGAGGCTGCCAGCATCACCCAGAGGTCGAAGCGCAGGAATTCAGGATCGACGGGAATGGGACCGAACATCGTGGCCACACCGATGATGGCCAGCAGGTTGAACATGTTCGACCCGATCACATTGCCCAGCGCCACATCGGCCTGACGCCTGAGCGCGGCCATCACGGTGGTGGCCAACTCGGGGAGCGAGGTGCCGACCGCCACCAGGGTCAGGCCGATCACGGTCTCGCTGACCCCATAGGTGCGCGCGATGATCGAGGCATTCTCGACCAGCAGATGCGCCCCCATCGGCAGCCCGATCAGGCCAAGCAGCAGATAGATGCCGATGCGCCACCAGGGCATGTCCGGATCGGCCTCTTCCAGCGCCTCCAGATCGTCATCGGCGCAGGGGTCGCCACAGGCCTTGCGATGGGCATGCGCCTCGCGGAAGGCATTGGCCAGGATCAGCCCGAGACCGGCCAGCAGGATCAGGCCGCTGGTGGCGGTGAAGGTGCCGCAAAAGGCCAGCCCGATGAACAGGACCGAGGCCAGGATCATCAGCACATAGTTGCGCCGCGTGTTGCATTCGCTGGTGTGCAGCGTCGCCAGCAGCGCGGGCACCCCCAGCACGAGCAGGATATTGGCGGTGTTCGAACCGACCACATTGCCCAGCGCAATGCCCGGCGCATGTTCCAGCACGGCCTTGATCGAGATCAGCAACTCGGGCGCCGAGGTGCCAAAGGCGACGATGGTCAGACTGACGATCAGCGCTGGCACCCCCAGCCTCAGGCTGAGATTGACCGCCCCCCGCACTAGCGCGTCCCCGGCCAGAAGCAGGATGACCAGCCCCAGCGCCGAAAGGATCCATGGCATCATGCGCGGCCTCCATGTCCACAGGCACAGGGGCCCTTGCCGATCTTGTAGCGCCCGCACCGCGGGCATTTGGCCGATTTCAACCGGGACGCGCCCGGAAACCGCAGGCGTCCGAACATGGCCAGAACCATCATGCCAACCAGGAACAGGGCAACGATCTTGACCAGCATCTCAGAGACCGAAACGCGCGAAGGCCGCGCGCTCCTCGATGCCTGCCAGGGCGTCCTCGGCCAGATGCACGCCGAAGCGCGACCAGAACGGACGACGGACACCGTAGCGGCGGAACCGCACCTTGTCGCCAAACCGCTCCTGCATCTTGGGTTTCAGATGGGCGATCCCGTCGATCAGCCCCAGATCGCGGGCCCGCGCGCCCAGCCAGACCTCGCCGGTGAACAGGTCCTCGGTGGCGTCCAGCCGGTCGCCCCGGCGCTCTTTCACATGAGAGATGAAATTCTGGTGGATGTCGCCCAGCAATCCCTTGAGCCGGGTCACGTCCTCTTTCTTTTCGGGGCTGAACGGGTCGAGCATGGATTTCGACTTGCCCGCGGTGTGCACCCGCCGTTCGAACCCTTGGCGCGCCAGGAACACATGCGCGCCGAAACTGGCCGAAATCACCCCGATCGAACCCAGGACCGAGCTGTCATCGGCCCAGATCTCGTCAGCGGCACAGGCCAGCCAATACCCGCCCGAGGCGGCCACATCCTCGACAAAGGCATAGACCGGCACCTTGTGCTCGGCGGCCAGTCGCCGGATGCGCGCCCCGATCAGCGAGCTTTGCACGGGCGAGCCGCCGGGCGAATTGATTTCCAGCGCCACGGCGGCAGGTTTGCCCTTGCGAAAGGCGCGCTCCAGCATGGGGGCGAGCGTGGTGTCGTTGAGCGCCCCGCGCCCGGCGAGACCAATCGCGCCGGACAGGCGAACCACGGCCACCAGCGGTGGCTTTTTCTTAAACGGAAGGGCGAGTGTCATGGCAGCCGATGTAGAGCGCGCCCTGCCGACAAACAAGACGCGTGGCATGACAGATACGCGACGGCAACATTTTTCCCACAGCGACCGGGCAAATTTGCAACGTGCTCCCCCCCTTAACTGCGGATGCGCCAGCCGGTCCGGAAGATCCACCAGATCACCGCCAGGCAAAGCCCCGTGAACCCGGCAATCGCCAACAGGCTCAGCCCGACAGGCACATCGGCCAGCCCGTAAAACGACCAGCGGAACCCCGAGATCAGGTAGACCACCGGGTTGAACAAGGTCACCGTCTGCCAGGCCGGCGGCAGCATCGAGATGCTGTAGAACGTGCCGCCCAGAAAGATCAGGGGCGTGACCACCAACTGCGGCACCAGCGACATCTGCTCAAAATTGCTGGCCCAGATGCCAACGATGAAGCCAAGCAGCGAGAAGCTGAGACAGGTCAGCACCAGGAAGGCCGCCATGGCAAAGGGATGCTCGATCCTGAGATCGACAAAGAAGCTGGCAGTGGCCAGGATCACCAGCCCCACGAACAGCGCCTTGGTCGCCGCCGCGCCGACATAGCCGATCACGATCTCAATGAAATTGACCGGCGCCGAGAGCAGTTCATAGACGGTGCCGAGGAATTTCGGGAAATAGATGCCGAAGGAGGCGTTCGAGATCGACAGCATCACTACCGACAGCATGATCAGGCCGGGCACGATGAAGGCGCCATAGGATACGCCTTCGATTTCCTGGATGCGGCTGCCGATAGCGGTGCCGAACACCACGAAATAAAGCGAGGTGCTGAGCACCGGTGAAATGAAGCTCTGCGCCAGGGTGCGAAAGAACCGGGCCATTTCGAACCGGTAGATGGCGGCGATGGCAGCCCAGTTCATTGTGTCTCTCCCTTTACGAGGGTGACGAAGATCTCCTCTAGGCTCGACTGTCGGGTAACCACGTCGCGCAGCACCAGCCCGGCCTGCGCCACATCGTTCAGCAGCGCGGTGATCCCGGTCCGGTCGGCATGGGTGTCGTAGCTATAGATCAGCACATCGCCGGCCGCGCCCAGCGACAGGTTGTGACGGGCAAGGCTGGCCGGGATCTCGGCGATGGGCCGGGTCAGCAGCACGTCCAGCTGCTTGCGCCCCATCCGCGCCATCAGTTTTGCCTTGTCCTCGACCAGCAGCAGTTCGCCCTTGTTGATGACGCCGATGCGGTCGGCGATGGCCTCGGCCTCTTCGATGTAATGGGTGGTCAGGATGATGGTGACGCCGGCGGCCTTCAGCTCGGCCACGATTTCCCACATGTCCTTACGCAGTTCCACATCGACGCCGGCGGTAGGTTCGTCCAGAAACAGCACGCGTGGGTCATGCGCCAGCGCCTTGGCGATCAGCACCCGGCGTTTCATCCCGCCCGACAGTTCCTTGATCGCGTTGCGACGCTTGTCCCAGAGCGACAGTTTTCGCAGCACCTCCTCGATGCGGCCATCATTGGCGCGCTTGCCGAACAAGCCGCGCGAGAAACGGACGGTATTCATCACCTTTTCAAAGGGTTCCAGCGCGATTTCCTGCGGCACCAGACCGATCATCCGGCGGGCGGCGCGGTAGTCGGACTGAATGTCATGCCCGCCCACGGTGACGCTGCCCGAGGTCGGCGTGGTGATGCCGCAGACGGTCGAGATCAGCGTGGTCTTGCCAGCGCCATTGGGGCCGAGCAGCGCCAGGATTTCGCCCTCGCGAATGTCGAGCGAGACGCCTTTAAGCGCCTCGAACCCGTCGGCATAGGATTTCCGCAAGTCCCGGATCGAAAGAATGGTCGTCATGTATTGGTCCCGTTCTTGCGGGAACCCTACAATCTGCCGCATCCCGGGAACAGAGCGAATATGCGACCCCGCTCAGCCTCGCCCGAACCAGGTCTTGCGGGGCGGGGCGGCCTCTTCGGCCCCTTGCGGGTCCTCCTCGGCCTGGACCGTGAACTGCGCTTGCAGATTGTCAAAGAACTGATCCGCCATCTTGCGGGCAAACCCGTCGATGATGCGGCTGCCAAGCTGCGCCAGCTTGCCGCCCACCCGCGCCTCGGCCCGGTAGGACAGCAGCGTCCCGCCCGCATCATCGGGGGCAAGGCGGACCTCGGCGCCGCCCTTGGCGAACCCCGCCGCGCCCCCCTTGCCCTCGCCCGCGAGGGTCAGCCCGGCGCCGGGCACGAGATCCGAGAGGGTGACGGTGCCCCGGAACGTCGCCTTCACCGGCCCGACCTTTTGCACCACCACCGCCTCGAACCCGTCATTGGCTGTGCCGGTCACCTCTTGCGCGCCGGGCACGCAGGCGCACAGAACCGCCGGATCAAGCAGCGCGGCATAGACCGTTGCCGGATCGGCCGGGATTGCGCGGGTATCTTGCATCTGCATGGGGTGCCTCCGTTCTGCGTGCCGGGCCAGTGCTAACGCCCGGCCCGGCATGCGGCAACCAGAGGGGCTATCGAAAATGGGCATGGCGCACCGGTCAATCCGTGATAGCCAGAGACGGGGCGCGCGGGCCCGGACAGGATCCACGATATGACCGACACGGCACATCACCGGCCCGGCGCCGGCATCGCCTTTATCATGGCCGGAATGCTCGCCATTTCGCTCAACGACATGCTGGTCAAGCAGCTGTCGGGTTCCTATCCGTTGCATCAGATCGTCTTTACCCGCTCGGCGGTCGGGATCGTGCTGTCGCTTGGGCTGGTCTGGGCCGAGGGCGGGTGGCGGATCCTGAAAACCAAACATCCCTTCCTGCACGCATTGCGCGGCCTGCTGGTGGTGATCTCGAACATGAGCTTTTTCGCCGCGCTGGCAGTGGCGCCGCTGGCGGATGTGACGGCGCTGTTCTTTGCTGCGCCGCTGTTCATCACGCTGCTGTCGGTTCCGATCCTCAAGGAACGTGTCGGCCCGCTGCGGCTGGGCGCGGTGCTGGTCGGCTTTTCCGGCGTGATCCTGATGCAGCGCCCCTGGCAAGGAGCCGAAAGCCTCGAGGCAAGCCGGTTGGTCCTGCTGCTGCCGGTGCTGTCGGCGCTGACCTATGCGCTGCTGCAACTGATGACCCGCAAACTGGGAGTGACCAGCAAGGCCTCTGCCCTGTCGGTCTATATCCAGCTGATGTTCATCCTGGTCGGCGCATTGTTCTATCTGGTCGCGGGCGATGGCCGGTTCGTTGACGAAAGCTCGGACCCCAGCCTGATCTTTCTGCTGCGCGCCTGGACCTGGCCCAGCGGGCAGGACTGGCTGTTCCTGACCGGGCTGGGCCTGAACTCGGCGATCATCGGCTATTGCCTGGCGCAGGCCTATCGCCAGGCCGACGCGGCAACGGTGGCGCCCTTCGAATATGTCGGTCTGCCGCTGGCGGTGTTCTGGGGCTGGATGATCTGGGGCGACCTGCCGGATTGGGAGGTCTGGGCCGGCATGACGCTGATCGCCGGATCGGGTCTGTTCGTGTTCCTGCGCGAACGGGCAAAGGCGCGCGTGGTCGCGCGGTCCGAGGTCAAGGGGCGTTACTAGAACGCGCCCATGCATTCGCGCCTGTCCATAACGCTCGGCCCTGAGTGCGCCGGTTCCAGAGAGAGGCCGACGTGGTTTTGGCGCTGCCGTGATGCGGTCCACAGGCGCAGGCAATACCCGGGTGATATGGCCGCCACGCAACTGCGCGGTCGACCCTGACAGATCAACTGGCCGGTTTATTCAGCACCAGCCACGCCCCGTCGATCAACCTGGCGTTTTCGCGGCCACGAACATTGCCCGATCCAGCATGACAAGATGACCTTTGGCAGGGCAGACCTGTCGACAGTTTGAACCTGTTTAGCGCCCCCTCCGTTCAGCTGCTTTCGTGCCCGCTCATAGGTCCGGCGAAAAAGCGAACCGTCCGCTCCAGCGCATCGGGATCACGGAGTATCCTTGCATGCCCCAAACCCTCGGTCGTGATCAGGCGGGCGCCGGGCCAGTGGCGCACCAGCGTGGCACCGTCTGAAAAGGGAACCATCCTATCGTAGCGATCATGAAACACCAGCAGGCGCCGGGTCATGGTGCGGGCAATGTCGCGGCCGCGCAGCGCCTCCATCGGAACGCCCAGCCGGGTTTCCAGGCGGTGTTGCGTCCGGCCCGCCACCCGTGTCGAAAACCCTAAAAACCGCGCAAGCCGCAACAGCTGGTCGGCCATGTCCTCGAGAGGCGCGAAATAGACGAGGCGGTCGATTTCGGCGCCCGCGCCCATAGCGACGGTGGCTGCTGCGGCGCCGACCGAATGCGCCACGGCTCCGGCCAAGGGGCCGAGGTGAGCCGCGATCTGCAAGACGACCTGCGCATATTCGGGCAGCGAGAACCGTCTGCCTGGGGCTGCGCCATGTCCGGGCGCGTCAAAGGCGACAACGCTGAAGCCGGCCGCCACCAGAGGGGCGGTAAAACCCGCCATCTGACTGCCGCGTCCGCTCATGCCGTGGATCAAGAGCACCGTCGGCCCGCTCCCCCAGCGATAGAGCGGAATGCGCAAACCACCAGCCAGTTCAAGATGATCGGTTCGCGCACCCACCATCCAATCCCGTTCACGCGCGGGAACCGAATACCGGCGCGGCGTTGTGAAAATGCGCTCGAGAAGCCCCGCCGACAGGTCCGGGGCCCCGCGCGACGCGATGGCAGCGGCCGCCCTTGTCAACCGTATCGTCAGCGGTTCGGCCTGGGTGGGCTGATCAAGCGGGCCGGACGGATCTGCAATCGACATTCCCGATTCTCCCATTAAGTTCCAAAACAGAACTCACTATGCCCAATTAAGTTCCTATTTGGAACCCACAAGTTTCGTGTTACGTCTATGAGCATGAAGTGGAGCGATCTCGATCACGATTCCTGCCCTGTCGCCCGCGCCATGTCGGTGGTGGGTGACCGTTGGACCCTGCTCATCCTGCGCGAGGCGTTTCTGGGCACCCGCCGGTTCGACGGGTTTCAGGACCGCCTCGGCATCACCCGCCATCTTCTGGCGGAACGGCTCAAAAAGCTTGAGGCTTTGGGCCTGATGCACCGCACTCCTTATCAGGAGCGGCCCTTGCGGCACGATTACCGGCTGACCCCGGCGGGACGTGCCTTTGGCCCTGTCATGCTGATGCTGGTCGATTGGGCGACCGAGAACCTGCCCAGCGACCTGCCACCGCCGGTTCGGGTCGTCTCGCAGGCGGACGGGCACGAGGTCGACCCGGTTGTGGTCGACCGCGCCACCGGCACGCCGCTCACCTACGAGACAATGCGGCTCCGGCGAACCTAGCGGTTGCCTTTCGGGATCTCCGCGTTTGCGGTCCAGTCCCAGGTGCCCTGGTCGCGCTCGTCCACCGCCTGTTTCCAGCCGACTGCTTCGGCGCGTTCCTTGAAATGGATGCCTTCGGGGCTGTGCCGGGTGATACCGTCAAAGATCGTCGCCAGCCGCTGCGTCTGCATCAGCCCGGTCTGCTCGATCGCCTGGTTGATCACCAGTTTCTGCATCGCCAGCTGGTTGATCGGCACCGTCGCCATACGCGCGGCCAGTTCCTCGACCCGGTCATCCAGATGCTCCGCCGGCACCGCCTCCAGCACCAGCCCCATATCCGCCGCCTGACGCCCGGTGATCTTGTCGCCGGTGAACAGCATCCGCTTGGCCCGTTCGGCGCCCAGGCGATAGACCCACATCGCCGTTGTCGGACAGCCCCAGACCCGCGAGGGCATGTACCCGATCTGTGCATCTTCGGCCATGATCGTCATATCGGCACACAGCGCGATATCCGACCCGCCCGCCACCGCGAAGCCGTGCACCTTGCACACCACCGGCTTCGCCGCCCGCCAGAGCGACATGAAGTGTTGGGTATTGGCCCACATGAACCGGTAATCCTTGATCGGGTCCCAGGGCATCGGCTGGGTCACCTCACCCGCCCCGTTGCCCTCGGCGTAATAGGTCAGGTCATAGCCCGCGCAGAACGCGCGCCCCGCCCCTGACAGCACCATCACATGCACGCCCGGATCCGCATCCGCCTGCGCCACGGCTGCGGCCAGCGCGCCGGGCAGTTCGTCATTGATGGCGTTCATCACCTCGGGCCGGTTCAGCGTGATCCGGGCGATACGCCCGTCCTTTTCATAGGCAACAACGGACATGTCTTCCTCCCTGACTGCGCCCCAGCAGAGCATGCAGGGCAGCGTGGACAAAATACAACGCCACGTCATGCGGCACCGCCGCGCTTGATTTCGGCACGCGGGGCCGGGAACCTGCCGCTAAGAGAAGGAGAGCATCATGCTGAACGGCACCCGCATCATCGAGATCGAAGGGCTGGGCCCCGGACCCTTTGCCGCCATGCTGCTGGCGGATCTGGGCGCCGATGTGATCACCGTTCACCGCAAGGGCGGCGCGGTGACACCCGGCATGCCGGAACGCTCGCTTCTGGATCGCGGCAAACGCTCGATCGCGCTTGACCTCAAGGATGCCGCCGATATCGCCACCGCCCGCGCCCTGATCGCCAGCGCCGATGCGCTGATCGAAGGCTTCCGCCCCGGCGTGATGGAGAAGCTTGGCCTTGGTCCGGCGGATTGCCATGCGCTGAACCCGGCGCTGGTTTATGGCCGGATGACCGGCTGGGGTCAGGATGGGCCGCTGTCCCATGCCGCTGGGCATGACCTCAACTATATCTCGCTCTCGGGCGCGCTCTGGTACGGCTCGGCCCCCGGCGACGCACCACAGACGCCCGCGACGCTGGTGGGCGATATCGGTGGCGGCGCCATGTATCTGGTCACCGGTCTGCTCGCCGGCCTGCTGAACGCCCGCGCCACCGGGCAAGGCACCGTGGTCGATGCGGCCATCTACGATGGCTCGGCCCATATGATGAACCTGCTGATGAGCCTCGGCCAGACCGGCAGCCTGTCCGAAACACGCGGGCACAGCCTGCTTGACGGCCCGCATTGGAGCCGCACCTATGCCTGCGCCGATGGCGGCCATGTCACCGTGCAATGCCTGGAGCCCAAGTTCTACGCGCTCTTCCTCGACCGGCTTGGACTGTCGGATGACCCCGAGTTCCAGCAGCAGTTCGCGCCGAAACTCTGGCCCACGCTCACGACCCGCCTCGCGGCGCTGTTCGCGACACAGCCGCGCGACCATTGGGCCGATCTCTTCCTAGGTACTGACGCCTGTGTCGCGCCCGTCCTCAGCCCGCACGAGGCCCAGCACCACCCGATGAACGCCGCCCGCCGCACCTGGTGTGAGATTGACGGCGCGCTCCAGGCCGCGCCTGCCCCGCGCTTCGCAGGCCGCGACTGGCGACCAAAACCCAGCCCTGCGCGCGGCGAAAACACGGCCGAGATCCTTGCCGAACTGGCAAAAGCCGCCAAACCCTGATCTGCTTCTTTCTGGTCCGAAATACTCCGGGGAGCGCGAGGGGCAGCGCCCCTCGCTCCCGCGCTCAACCCTTGCGCACCGTGTCGATCATCAGCTGCACGTTCTCCGGGTCCGCATCCGGCGTGATGCCGTGGCCCAGGTTGAAGATATGCGGCCCCTTGGAAAACGCCTCGACAATGCGCCGCGTCTCATCCACCAGCGCCTGACCGCCGGTCACCATATGCGACGAGGCCAGGTTGCCCTGCACGCAGCCGTCCACCTGCACATGCGCCGCCGCCCAGTCCGGCGTCACCGAATTGTCGAGCGCCACGCAATCAACGCCGGTGGCCTTGGCAAAGCCGACATAGCCCTGACCCGCCTCGCGCGGAAATCCAATGACCGGGATACCGGGATGGCGCGCCTTCAGCGCCTGGGTAATCTCGCGGCAGGGTTCCAGCGCATATTTGGTGAAGGCCTCGCCTTTCAGCGACCCGGCCCAGCTGTCGAATATCTTGACCACCTCGGCCCCCGCCTCGATCTGGGCGCTCAAATACTCGATGGTGGCCGCCGTCAGTCGCGCAATCAGCGCGTCAAACAGCGCCGGATTGCCCTCGCGCAGCGCATGCGCCGGACCCTGATCGGGGGTGCCGCGCCCGGCGATCATATAGGTGGCCACGGTCCAGGGCGCCCCGGCAAAGCCGATCAGCGCCGTCTCCGACGGCAATTCGCGGGTCAGGATGCGCACCGTCTCATAGATCGGCGACAGCGTCTCGTGGATTGCGTCGACCGGCTTCAGCCGGTCGAAATCCGCCTGCGCCCCGATGGTCGACAGACGCGGCCCCTCGCCGGTCTCGAACCACAGATCGGCGCCCAGCGCCTGCGGCACCAACAGGATATCTGCAAACAGGATCGCCGCGTCGAACCCATAGCGGCGGATCGGTTGCAACGTCACCTCGGCGGCCAGCTCGGGATTATAGCACAGCGACAGGAAATCGCCCGCCTGCGCACGGGTGGCCCGGTATTCCGGCAGGTACCGTCCGGCCTGCCGCATCATCCAGATCGGCGGGGTGTCCAGCACCTCGCCCGCCAGCACCCGCAGCAGTTTCTTTGTCTCGGCCATATCCGCCCCCATCCTTCGCTTTGCGCCACGGGTCCGCCTTCGGCGGCAATTTGTCAAGCGCAGCCCCCATTGTCAGGGCAATGTGACGCGACTAAAGCTGACGTCCATGAAAATCGCACTCCCCTCTCCCGCATCGCCGCTGAAGATCGGCACCCGTGGCTCGCCGCTGGCGCTTGCGCAGGCGTATGAGACCCGCCATCGCCTGGGTGCCGCCTTCGACCTGCCCGAGGACGCGTTCGAGATCGTGGTGATCTCGACCACCGGCGACAACCGCGCGATGATCGAGGCCGACCGCCCGCTGAAAGAGATCGGCAACAAGGGCCTCTTCACCAAGGAGATCGAAGAGGCGATGCTGCGCGGCGATATCGACATCGCAGTGCATTCGACCAAGGACATGCCGGTGGAACAGCCCGCCGGTCTGGTGCTCGACACCTTCCTGCCGCGCGAGGATGTGCGCGACGCCTTCATCTCGCCCGGCCATTCGGCGATCCGCGACCTGCCGCTGGGGGCCGTGGTCGGCACCTCGTCGCTGCGCCGCAAGGCGCAGCTGCTCAATCGTCGGCCCGACCTCAAGGTTGTCGAGTTCCGCGGCAATGTGCAGACACGCCTGCGCAAACTGTCCGAGGGCGTGGCCGAATGCACCTTCCTTGCCATGGCAGGCATCCGACGGTTGAACATGGCCGAGGTGCCCGCCACCGCGATCTCGCCCGACGACATGCTGCCCGCCATCGCACAGGGCGCCATCGGGATCGAACGGCGCATGGACGATACCCGCGCCGCCGAGATGCTGACCGCCATCCACCATGGCGAAACCGGTCAGCGGCTGGCCGCCGAACGGGCGCTGCTCGCTGCACTCGACGGATCCTGCGAGACCCCCATCGCCGGTCTGGCCGAGCTGGACGGCACCACCCTGCGCCTGCGCGGCGAGGTGCTGCGCCCCGACGGGTCCGAAGCGATCACGCTTGACCGCAGCGGCGACGTGGCCGACGGCCCGGCGCTGGGCACCGAAATGGCGCGCGAGCTGCTGGCACAGGCGGGGCCCGGCTTCTTCGACTGGCGCGGCTGACCACCCGCGCGGCCTTTGCCGCTTTGTCATCGCCGGTTCCCGGGGCATAGTAGGCGGGGCGCATCGCTGCGCCCGCCCGGAGACCTTGCATGGAACGCCGCCTGACCACCATCCTCGCCGCCGACTTGTCGGGTTATTCGCGCCTGATGGCTGCGGATGAGGAAGGCACGGTCACTCGCCTGCGCCACCTCTTTGCCGACATCGTCCGGCCCGACCTGTCCCGCGAGGGCGGGCGGCTGATCAAGACCATGGGCGACGGTATGCTGGTCGAGTTCGCCTCTCCCGTCGCCGCCCTGCGGTCGGCTGTCGCCATCCTGCAACAGGTGGCACGCGACCAGGTAGAAACCGCCCCCGATACCCGGATGTTGTTCCGGGTCGGTATCCACCTGGGCGACGTGATCAGCGATGGCGACGATATCCTCGGCGACGCGGTCAACATCGCCGCCCGGCTGGAAAGCCTGGCCACTCCCGGCGGCATCTGCATCTCCCGCAGTGTCCATGACCAGGTGCGCGGCAAGGTCGACGCCGAACTGATCGAACTGGGCCCGCAGCCGGTCAAGAACATCCCCGACCCGGTCGAGGTTTGGCGTGTAGGCGCAGAAGGCATCGCCTGCGCCGCGGAGAAACCCGCGGTGCGCGCCGAACTGCCCGCCGTAGTCATCCTGCCCTTTGACAACATGTCGGCCGACCCGGAACAGGATTTCCTGGCCGACGGCATTGTCGAGGACGTGACCACCGAACTCAGCCGCTTCCGCACCCTGACCGTGATCGCCCGCAACTCTGCCTTTGCCTACAAGGGCAGCCACAAGGACGTGCGCCAGATCGCCGAGGAACTGGGGGTGCGCTATGTGGTCGAGGGTTCCGTCCGACGCGCAGGCGACCGGCTGCGCGCCACCGCGCAGCTGATCGACGCCCGCACCGGTGCCCATGTCTGGGCCGATCGCTGGGACCGGACCATGGCCGATCTGTTCGATCTGCAAGACGAGCTGACCGCCGCCATCTTGTCCGGGGTGGAGCCGGAACTGGGCGCGCACGAACGCAACCTTGCGCGCCGCAAACCCACCGACAGCCTGACCGCCTGGGAGATGTGCCAAAAGGGCTATTCCGAATTCACCCGCTACACCGACGAGGGTTATTCGCAGGCACATGCCTACTACACCCGCGCGATTGCCGCCGATCCGGATTTCGCCTTGCCGCACGCGCTGCTGGCGCGCCTCGCCTGGGTGAAGGTCATTACCGGGCGGACGCGCGACCCGGCCGCCGAAATCTCGACTGGGCTAGACCATGCTGCGCAAGCCATCGAGCGCGACGATCGCCTTGAAATCGGTTATGTCGCGCTGGGCGTCCTGCTGGCCATAACCGGGCGGGAACAGGATGCCGCCGACGCGCTGGACAAGGCCGAGGCACTCAATCCCAACAACGCGGTGCTGCATTTCGGTCGCTGCCACGCCTGCCTGTTCATGCAAAGGCTCGATTGCGACCGGCTGGAACGGGCCGCCCGCACCGCGCTGCGTCTGAACCCCAAGGACCCGATGGCCTGGGGCTTCTGGTTCCAGCTTGGCAACGCCTTCACCTTTCGCGACATCGACGCCGCCGAACCCGAGGCGCTGGCCGCCTATGAAACCGCCTGCCGGTTCGCAAACGCGGATTACTTCGTCTTCATGGCCACCGCGCTGAAACACGCCAAGCTTGGCAACCGGGACAAGGCCGCGCATTACCTTGCTCAAGCGCGCGAAAGATACCCGGCCCTGACGGCTGAATTCTGGCGCCGCGCCTTCCGCTTTCCGATCTGGTCGCGCTGGGTTGCGGCCGACGAACCCAATATCCAGCTCCTGATTGATCTCGGCCTGCCCCAGAAATGACGTTGCGCTCTGTTTGACAGCTGCCCACCGGACCTGAGACGCTTTTTCCAGGGAGGACGCAACATGACACCAGGCAAAGCCTATCTCGGCACCGAAGAAATCCGACCATTGGCGGAACGTTCTGATGCCATGGGCCTCTGGCTGGTGGCGCATTGTTGGGGCACCATCGCGCTGGCGGTGGCGCTCTTTGGTCTCTGGCCCAACCCGCTGACCTTTGCCTTGGCAGTGGTCGTGATCGGCTCGCGCCAGCTGGGCCTTGCCATCCTGATGCACGAGGCGGCGCATAACGCGCTGTTCCGCAACCGGCGGCTCAACGACATTGTGGGCGAATGGCTCTGCGGCCGCCCGATCCTGGCGGAACTGGCCGCCTATCGCCATTATCACCTGACCCACCACCGCTTTACCCAGACCGACAAGGACCCCGACCTTGTGCTGTCGTCGAAGTTTCCCACTTCACACGCCTCGATGCAGCGCAAATTCGCCCGCGACCTGACCGGGCGCACCGGGATCAAGCAGCTTATCGGCCAGATCATGATGTCCTTCCGCCTCGCTGGCGATGACGAGGCGATCAAGGCTGCGGCTTCGGATTTCGCACAAAGCTTTAAGGCGCCGCAGCTGTGGAAATCGCTGCCGGTCTTCGTCGGCATTGCGCTCTTGATCAGCCTCGCGGGCGACTGGTGGTGGGGGCTCGCATTCTGGATCCTGCCCTATCTTACCTGGTTCCAGTTCGTGCTGCGCATCCGCAACATCGCCGAACATGGCGCCACCGAACAATCCGAGGATCCGTTCCAGAACGTGCGCACCACCTATGCCGGTCCGATCGCACGGCTGCTGGTGGCGCCCTATTGGGTGAACTACCACCTGGAACACCACATGATCATGCATGTGCCCTGCTATAACCTGCCCCGAATGCACGCGCTTTTGCTGGACAAGGGGTTGGGTGGCCGGATGAAGACCGCACCCAGCTATGGCGCCGCCCTGCGCGAGGCCGGGTGGCGCAGCGCCTGACGGCACGCCCCAGACCACGCCCCAGGGCACGCATTGGCGCGCGCTGCGAATCCCTCTATCCTGCAAGGGCCAACCCATTGTCGCGCAGGAGTAATATCATGACACGGCGCAGGACAGGCTGGACCCTCGTCACCGCGGCGCTGTTGCTGCCCGGCATGGCGATGGGGTTTCAGGCCTTCAACCGGTTTGAGGTCTATCCCGTCAGCAAGGGCGTGTTCGAAGTGGTCAACCGGCACGGCTCGGCGCCCAAGGATTTCTGGTGCGGCGCCGGCGACTATGCCATTCGCGTGCTGCGCACCAGCGCCACCCAGCGGATTTACCTGGTCCGCCCGGTGGGCCCCGCGGCCACCGTCAAGGGGCGCAAGGGTGTGCAATTCTCGCTGCAACCGCCCGAGGGGGCCGATACCACACCGGGCTATTCGGTCAGCGTCAAGAAGGTCGGCGACAATATGAACGCCTCGCTGGCGCAGAACTATTGCTATGACCGGCTGACCGACGATTTCTGGCTGCGCCCCTGACGGCCCGGAAACCGGTCGGCCCTTTCATTTCGCTGAAAATACTCCGGGCGAGTCATCGCAGATGACGGGGGCAGCGCCCCCCGCCCCGATCAGATCCATTTCGCCAGCGGCGGCAGGCTCATCAGCACCGCGTTGGCATCGTGACCTGTCTCTAGCCCGAATTTGGTGCCCCGGTCATAGACGAGGTTGTATTCGGCATAGAGCCCGCGATGCACCAGCTGTGCCTCTTTCTCGGCCTCGTCGAAAGGCTGTACCCGGCGGCGTTCCACCAACGACAGATAGGCCGGCAGAAAGGCGCGCCCGATATCCTGGGTCAGCGCGAAATCCGCCTGCCAGTCGCCAGTGCAGAGATCATCCATGAAGATGCCGCCGACGCCGCGCGCCCGCTTGCGGTGCGGGATATAGAAATACTCGTCCGCCCAGGCCTTCAGACGCGGGTAATGCTCGCTCCCATGCGGATCCAGATGCGCCCTTTGCGTGGCGTGGAAATGCGCCGTGTCCTCGGCGTATTCGATACAGGGGTTCAGGTCCGAACCGCCCCCGAACCACCAGGCATGTGGAGTCCAGAACATCCGCGTGTTCATATGCACCGCCGGCACATGCGGGTTCTGCATATGTGCCACCAGGCTGATGCCCGAGGCCCAGAAGCGCGGATCGTCCGCCATCCCGGGAATGCCCTTGCGCGCGGCCATCGCCGCCTGCGCCCGCTCGCCCAGCGTGCCATAGACGGTCGAGATGTTCACGCCGACCTTTTCGAACACGCGCCCGCCGCGCATCACGCTCATCAGCCCGCCGCCCGCGTCCGAACCGTCGTCGGATTGCCGCGTGGTCTCGGTCACTTCGAACCGGCCCGGCGCCATCTCGCTGAACGGCCCCTCGGCATGGCTGTCCTCCAGCCCCTCGAAGGCGGCGACGATCTGGTCGCGCAAGTCGCGGAACCAGGCAGAGGCGGTGGATTTCTCGGTCTCGAACATCGGATCTTCCTTCAATGCGCAGGTGCTGCCACCGGGTCCAGCAGGGTGCGACCACCATCGACCGTCAGGATCTGCCCGGTCATGAAGCTCGACGCATCCGAGGCCAGATATTGCGCGGTCAGCACCAGCTCGTTCGCGGCGGCAACCCGGCCCAGCGGCGTGTGCCGCTCGATATCCTGGCGGAATTCGCGATTGTCCTTCAGGGCCGCCTGCAGCGAGGCGCTCATCACCGAGCCGATGGCGATGGCATTGACCCGGATCCGTTGTGGCGCCAACGCCACCGCCATGGCCCGGGTCATCTGATCCAGCGCCGCCGTCGACACCGAATAGGCCAGCAGGTCGGGATGTGTGCGCCGCGCCGCGACCGAGGTCAGGTTGATGATCGCACCCGCCTGCCCCTCGCCGTTTTCGCCGGCCTGCTTGATCATCCGCTTGGCTACCGCCTGGCTGAGGCGATAGGCCGGGAACAGGTTCTGGTTCAGGGCAACGCGCACAGAATCGTCCTCGGTATCCAGCGGATCGGTCGGGATCACCTGCCGCGCGCCATTCACCAGAATGTCGATCTGGTCGAACGCATCGATCGTGGCGGACAGCAGGTTGGCAACGGTCAGCCGCTCGCGCAGGTCACCGGCGAAATAGCGGATATTGCCATCCTCGGCCAGGTCGCCCAGCTGCTCTTCCAGCCCTTTTTCATCCATGTCCGCGAACATGACATTGGCCCCGGCCGAGGCGAATTGGCGCGCGATGGCAAGGCCGATACCATTGGCCGCGCCGGTGACGATGGCGGTCTTGCCTGCGATGGAAAAGGACATGAGCTTTCTCCTGACTTTGGGCGCAACTTAGCCGGGTTCAGCGCCGGGGGCGAGAGGCGTGAAAGACCTTGAACCGGTTGTCGCCCGCAACCTCGGCCACCTGCTGAAACCGCTCGTTCAACGCCGCCTCGTAGGGCAGGTGCCGGTTGGCCACCATCCACAACTGCCCCGACCCGGTCAGATTGCGCGCCGCTGCGGTGATAAAGCCTTGCCCCAACGCCGGTTCGGCGGCACGCCCAGTGTGAAAGGGCGGGTTCATCACCACGCAATCCAGCCGCTCGGGCGCCTGCCAGCTCAGCACGTCGGCCCAGTGAAAGCTGGCGCGCGGATCGTCGATATTGGCGCGCGCGCAGTCCAGCGCGGCATGGTCGGCCTCGACCAGATGCAGCGCACGCACGCCCTCGCGCGACAGGATCCCCGCAGACAGATACCCCCAGCCCGCGCCCAGATCGGCGATCACCTTGCCGGGCTTCTGCGGCAGCGCCTCCAGCAGCAGGGCCGAGGCGGGGTCGACCCCATCGGCGGAGAACACGCCGGGTGCGGTGCGAAACCCCGCAACCTGCTGATCGGCGGGCGGGACCCAGTCGGAAAAATCCGCCGCCTCAGCGTGGAACCAGAAGATCTTGCCATGTGCCTTGGACAAAGGCCCCTCGACCGCGACCCGCTTGCGGATGTCCTTGAGCAGGCTGTCGACCCCGTCGGTCTTGGCCCCGTCCACCACCACCCGCCCGGAGGCGCGGCGGCAGGCCTCGGCCACCATCGCGCGCGCCTGCGCCTTGGCGCGCGGCAGGATCACCACCGCATCGGCGCAGGGCGCATCCGATTGCGCCACGGTATGAAAGCCGCGCGCGGCGAAATGGTCGTGCCAGGGGCGATAGGGTTGCACCACCTCGGTATCGGGCGGCAGCGCCGAGAGGTCGTGATCGGGCGTCGGACCCAGCACCGATAAAGGCGCGCTCAGGTCCAGCCCCGAGGCCAGCGCAAGCTCAAGACGCGAAGACATGTTCGGATATCCGTTCCGGGACCTTGCGGCGCAAATGGCGCGGCATCAGTCCTCTTTTTCCATGGTGCATTGCAGCGGATGCTGATGACGGCGGGCGAAATCCATCACCAGGCTGACCTTGGTCTCTGCAATCTCGTGGCTGAAGACACCGACCACCGCGACCCCCTTCTTGTGCACGGTCAGCATGATCTCGAACGCCTGCGCGTGGTTCATGCCAAAGAACCGTTCCAGCACATGCACGACAAATTCCATCGGCGTGTAATCGTCGTTCAGCAACAGCACCTTGTACAGCGGCGGGCGCTTGGTCCTGGGGCGCGTCTGCAACAGGACCGAGGCATCATTGTCCTGGTCATGCTTGTCCGACATCATGTGCAATTGTGCAGTCATGGGGTGCGCGTATCCGATTCCGGGTTCGGTTTGGTCGCAAGCTTATATAACCTTAGCGCAGAAATGGAAAAGAGAAAGCAAACGCGACAGATGGTGCAAAATCTGACCACTGTCGGCTTTGATGCCGATGACACGCTCTGGCATAACGAGCGGTTCTTTCAGATGACGCAGGACCATTTCGCCGGGCTGCTGGCCGATTTCGCCGAAGCCGACCACCTGATGGAGCGGCTGTTGGCCGCCGAACGGCGTAACATCCGCCACTATGGCTACGGGGTCAAAGGCTTCACGCTGTCGATGATCGAAACCGCGATCGAGGTGACCGAGGACCGGGTGCCCGCGGCCGTGATCCGGCAGCTGATCGAGGCCGGGCAAGAGATGCTGGCCCACCCGATCGAGCTGTTGCCGCATGCCCGCGCCGCGGTCGAGGCAGTGGCGCAGACCCATCGCGTGCTGCTGATCACCAAGGGCGATCTGATCGACCAGGAACGCAAACTGGCGCAATCAGGGCTGGGCGACTTGTTCCATGGGGTCGAAATCGTCTCTGAAAAGACGGCCCAGACCTATGAGACCGTCTTCGAGCGTCATGGCGAGGGGGCCGGGCGGGCGATGATGGTGGGCAACTCCATGCGCTCGGATGTGCTGGCGCCGATCCTCGCCGGGGCCTGGGGCGTTTACGTGCCGCACGGGCTGGAATGGGAGATCGAAAAGGCCGATCCGCCCGAAGACCGGACCCGGTTTCACAGCCTGCCGGACCTTGGCGCCCTGGCCGATCTGGTCGGGCAGCTGGGTTGAGCCTGAATCGCGCCCGGCGTGATCTGTGTCACGAAACAGGCCGCTTCGAATCACGCGGTGCCGCGCCACAATATTGCCATGATCGCCGGTGTTGGGTCGTGTCTCGCCCCACCCCCTAGATGTGGTTCAGGGGCGTGGCGGAATTTCCGCCGATGTTCACAACCTGCGGGTTTATTTTGAGAATTCGCTGTGTTAGCCTTGGGCAAAGCAGAATAAACAAGCCAGCCGGAAACCGGCGGCCCGAGGCAGACAGAGGCAATGATCGTGCAGGTTCGGCAGAAAATGCCGGCCCGTTTGGGCCTGATCCTTTTTTTCGCGATCTGGATGATCGCGGCGCTCTCTGGTGTGGCCAGGGCAGCCCCCTATGCCGCGATGGTGATCGACGCGCGCACCGGCGAGGTGCTGCATGCCACAAATGCCGATACCCGTCTGCACCCGGCCTCTCTGACCAAGATGATGACGCTCTACATCGCCTTCGAGGCGGTCCGCAATGGCGAGCTGACCATGGATACCCAGGTGCGGATCGACCCCTTCGCCGCTAAGGAACCGCCCTCGAAACTGGGCCTGCGCGCGGGGCAAAAGATCGCCTTTCGCTATCTGGTTCGGGCCGCTGCGGTGAAATCGGCCAATGATGCCGCCACCTCTATCGGCATTGCGATTTCCGGGTCCGAGGCCGCTTTTGCCCGGCGCATGAACCGCACCGCCAAGGCGCTGGGGATGACGCGCACCACGTTCAAGAACGCCCATGGGCTGACCGAATCCGGCCATCTCAGCACCGCACGTGACATGACCACGCTGGGGCGGCATCTGCTTTATGATTACCCGCAGTATTACAACCTGTTCTCGCGCCGCGAGACCAGCGCCGGGATCAAGACGGTTGCCAATACCAACCGCCGCCTGTTGGACGCCTATCAGGGCGCCGACGGGATCAAGACGGGCTATACACAGGCGGCGGGTTTCAACCTGGTCGCCTCGGCCAAGCGCGGCGACGAACGGGTGATTGCCACCGTCTTTGGCGGCAAATCCAGCACCGCGCGCAACGCCAAGGTGGCCGAGCTGCTGGATCTGGGCTTCCGCAAGGCCCCCTCGCGCGCACCGATCCGCCGGCCTGACATGCCGCTTTATGCGGGCGAGGTTGGGGAAAGCTCGAAAACCGTGCGCGTCGCTGGTGCCCCCACCAGCAGCCTGCGGCCCAATCAGCGCCCGGGCGGTGCCATCGCCACCGTGGTGGCACAGGCGGTTGCCGAAACCGCCCGACAGGACGAAGACCGTATACAGGCCGGTATCAACGCCGCTATGGCCCAGGCCGATATCGTCGCCCAGACGACCGATACACCCGATCCCGGCCTGCGGCCCAGCATGCGGCCCGAGAACCTGATCCTTGCCGCCTCGCAACCCGATGAGGTCGAGCCGGAACCCGAACGCGAGGTGGTCACCCGGTTGTCGACCTCGGGCGGGCATCTGTGGGGCATCAATATCGGGCGCTATCCCAACCGCTATGACGCGGAGAAGGTGCTGCTGCGCACCGCGCTGGCAGAAGTATCGACACTCGACGGCTCGCTGCGCAAGGTGCACCAGTCCTCGAAAGGGTTCGAAGCGACATTCCAGGGCATGACCCGTGATCAGGCCGATCGCGCCTGCCGCCGCCTTCAGGCCCGCAACGTCACCTGTTTCATGATCGGGCCGTCATAAGGCCAGGCATCCGACGACCTCGTGAATATTGGCCGCAGTCCCAAGCTGCGGCCTTTTCTTTGCCGGCTCGCTCAGCGCTCGAATGCGGTGACGCTGACGCCGCCTTCTTCCAGGCATGCCCGCACCGAGCGGGCGATCTGGACCGCCGTCGGCCCGTCACCATGCAGGCAGATGGTGTCGACCGAGGTTTCCAGATGTTTGCCGCTTTCGGTGATGATCGCGCCTGCGCGCACCATCTTGAGCATGCGCGGCCCGGCCAGATCCGGGTCATGGATCACCGCGCCGGGCAGCGCGCGGTCGACCAGCGTGCCGTCGTCGTTATAGGCGCGGTCGGCGAATATCTCGCCCACCCATTTGCAGCCCAGTTCGCGCACCGCCTGTTCCTGCTTGGTGACCGCCAGCACCATGATGATGATATCGGGGTCCACATCCAGCGCGCCCTGATAACAGGCGCGCGCCATGTCCTGATCGACCGAGCACATGTTGGCCAGTGCCCCGTGCAGCTTCAGATGCCGGACCTGCGTGCCCACCGCCCGCGCCATGCCCAGCGCCGCGCCCAGTTGATAGCGCACAAGGTTGCGCAGGCTGTCATGGGGCACCTTCATGTTGCGGCGGCCGAACCCTTGCAGGTCGGGAAAACCCGGATGCGCACCGATACCCACCCCGTTTTCCGCCGCAAGCGCCATGGTTTTCGCCATCACGTCCGGGTCACCGGCATGAAAGCCACAGGCGATATTGGCCGAGGTGATGATTTTCAGCAGGCTGTCATCATCGCCCATTTTCCAGGGGCCAAAGCTTTCGCCCATGTCGGCGTTCAGGTCCACGCGGGTCATGATATGCTCCTCAGTCGGTGGCGGACACAACGCCGCTGATCAGTTGGTAGGACAGAAGGTCGGGAATGTCATGCGGGTCGCGCACCAGCGGTTCGACCCGCGAGGAAAGACGCGCAAGGTCCTTGAGCCAGGCCGCGTGTACCGCGACCGCCTCCTCCAGCGACACGAAATGAAAGCGTACCGCCCCCCCCGGCGGCGTCTGCGCCGCGCGCGGCAGGTCACAGGGCAGCACGGTCGCGATCCGGGGATAGCCACCCGTGGTCTGGCATTCGGGCAACAGGATGAACGGGTTGCCGGTGCCGGTCATCTGGATGTCGCCGGGCGAGATCACCTCGGACAGGATGTTGAGCTGACCCTTGGCGGCGAAACCCGGACCGTCGCTGTCCAGCTGCATCCCCATCCGGTTGGCGCGCGGGCCCCGGCGGAACTCGGTCGCCTCGAACCGGGCCAGCGTCTCACCATCGAACAGCGCGGTCTGGAAACTGGCCACCACCCGCAGGGCGCCGCCGCCGAACCGGTCCTCAGCGGCGATCTTCATGCCCGCCTCGCCCTTGTCCGGCCCGTTCTCCAGCGTGTCGCCCACCGCCACCGCGCGGCCAACCCGCGCCGCCAGATGCGCCGAGCGTGAGCCGAGGAAAGGCTCGCTCGCAATGCCGCCACCCAGATGCAGGTATCCGTAACCGCCGCGCAGCACCGCGCCGATGCTCAGCCGCTGGCCCTTGGCCAGCGCGTGCGAGGCGTTCCACGCGACCGGGCTGCCGTCGATGCTGGCCTGCATCGGCGCGCCGGTGAGCGCGATGCGCAGAGGGGCGGTGGCCTCGAACTCTCCGCCCATGCCGGCCATCTCCAGCGCCGCCAGATCGGGTTTCTGCCGCAAGAGCGCGGCCCCTTCGTAGAGCGCGCGCAGATCGGCGGCGCCCGAGCGGGACAGACCCTGATCCAGGTAGCCTTCGCGCCCCTGGTCCTGGATCGTGCAAGCGGGGCCGATGCGGTGGACGATCAGGCTCATGCCGCGATCTCCTCGACCTTGGCACCGCCGGTGCCGTCCTCGTTATGGGCGCGGATATGGTCCAGCTCGACGCGTTCGATAGGTTCAAACACCATCTCGTCGCCGGGGTTGAGGGCAAATGTCGGCTCCATCCCCGGACGGAAGCAACGGAACGCGGTCTGTCCGATATGGCGCCAACCGGTGGGTGTGGGGCCTGCAAAGACGATCAGCTGGCGGATGGCGCAGACCAGCGCGCCCTCGGGTACCATCGGGGTCAGTTGCTGCAGGCGGGGAATGTCAAATTCGGGTGCCAGCGGACCAAGATAGGGCTGGCCGGGGGCAAAACCGATGGTCAGCACCCGAACGCGCGACTGTCCCAGTCGGCGCACCGCCTCGTCCACGTCCAGACCGGCGGCGGCGGCGGCATCCTCAAGCTGCGGCGCCAGATCGGTGCCATAGACCGTGGGCACGCGCCACAGTTTGCGGCCCGAGGGCAGCGGCGCGGCGTACCAGTCTCGTTCCGCCAGCAGGGCAGCCAGCCGTGCCTGCACCTCGGCATGGCTCAGGCACAACGGATCAAAGCGCAGATAGGCCGAGGCGAGCGAAGTCGAGCTTTCGACCACGCCTTCCCACCCGGCCTCGTGCAGCGCGCCGCGAAAGGCCAGCGCCGCGCGGTTCGACCGCTCGGTCATGGTGTCGGCAAAGGTGACAAGCATCCCGTCCAGCCCGACGGAACGGATCAGGGGAAACGGGTCAGACCGGGTCATAGAGCCTCCGCATCAGGGTCGGGGTCAGATACATGGGAAACTGGTAGCATCCCAGAAAGATCAACAGCGGCTCGGTCACTTCGCTGGGTAGCGCAACGAAGAACAGAGCGAAGTTGCGGTTGCCCGCAACGATCGAGGTGGGCACCGGATCGGCCCCGCCCGTGGCGCGCAGGGTCAGATAACACAGGGTCTGCCCGCCCAGATTGATGGCAAAGGCCGCCAGCAGCCAAAAGGCCAGCTCGGCCGGGCGCTCGGTCATGGCCGGGCGCACCGCAGACATCAGCGCGATCACGATCACCGCCAGCGCGATCACCGTCAGCCCGTCCATCGCGCGGCGGTTCAGATCGCTCAACTGCCGCGCGCCCCAGTGGCGTAGGGCAAAACCGCAACCCGCCGCCAAAAGAATGACCCCCAGCAGGCGCAGGGCGGCGCCAAAAACCTCGGCCGGGTCGCCGAAAGCGGGCAACAGCCAGAACACCGGAATCGCGGTCAGCGGCAACAGCGCGGTGCCCAGGATCAACAGCCGCAGCGCCGGCGCCGGATCCTGCGCCAGCAGGATAGTGAAGTTGGCCGAGCCGGTGACCGAGGGCGCGGCCAGAACCAGCGCCAGAACCAGCGCCAGCGGTGTGACCGGCAGACCCAGCAGGCGCAGGCCCAGCAGGAACAGGATCGGCAGCGCCAGTTGCAGCACCAGAACCCGGCGGGCGGTGCGGGTCAGGTCCGCCAGCGAGCCCGCCGCATCGACCGGGCCGATACGAAAGGCTGTCAGGAACAGCAACAGCGCCACCAGTTGCGGGATCCAGGGCCGCATCACCGCCGCCAGCCCCGGCAGGGCCAGGCCAGCACCCAGCCCCACCATCAGGCCCAGCCTGCCATGCCGGGCAACAAAGGCCAGCGCCTGTTGCATCGGTTCTGCTCCCTCGCCGCCCGGGCGCTATTGCCCCGGACCCGCCCTCAGATTGTCCGGCAGCCAGGTGGCCAGATCGGGGAACAGGATCAGCACGAACACCATCAGCACCATGATCAGGAACATCGGGATGGCGGCGCGGGCGATATAGCTCATCTCGTGATCGGTCATCCCCTGCAACACGAAGAGGTTGAAGCCGATAGGCGGCGTGATCTGCGCCATCTCGACCACCACCACGATGAAGATGCCGAACCAGATCAGGTCGATGCCCGCATCGCGGATCATCGGCTCGACCACCGCCATGGTCAGCACCACGGACGAGATACCGTCAAGGAAACAGCCAAGAATGACGTAGAAAACCAGAAGCACCATCAGCAGTTCGAACCGCGACAGATCCCAGGCGGCGATCAGGTTGGCCAGTCCGCGCGGCAGACCGGTAAAGCCCATCGACAGCGACAGAAAGGCCGCGCCGGCAAGGATCAGCGCGATCATCGCACTGGTGCGGGTGGCGCCCATCAGGCTTTCGGCAAAGGTCTTCCAGCTCAACGACCCCTGCCCCAGCGCCAAGAGCAGCGAACCGATGACGCCGAATGCGGCGGCCTCGGTCGCGGTGGCATAGCCCAGGTACATTGACCCGATCACCACCAGGATCAGCGTGATCACCGGCGCCAGGAAGCGCGAGTTGCGGATCTTGTCGGCAAAGCTCAGCTTGGGTTCGGGATTGGGGCTCCAGTCCTTGCCGAGGCGGGAATAGATCGCGACATAGCCCATGAACATCGCCGCCAGCACCAGCCCCGGCAGGATACCGGCAAAGAACAGCTTGGTAATCGACTCGTTGATGGTGACGCCATAGACGATCAGCGTCAGCGAGGGCGGGATCATGAGGCCCAGCGTCGCCGCCCCGGCGAGCGTGCCGATGATCATCCGTTCGGGGTATTTGCGCTTGCGCAATTCGGGGATCGACATCTTGCCCACCGTGGTCAGCGTCGCAGCGGACGAGCCCGACACGGCGGCAAAGACGGTACAGCCGACGATATTGGTGTGCACCAGCCCACCGGGCAGCGGCGCCATCCAGGGCGACAGGCCCTTGAACATGTCCTCTGACAAGCGCGTTCGATACAGGATCTCTCCCATCCAGATGAACATCGGCAGCGCCGTCAGGGTCCAGCTGGAGGAGGCCGACCAGATCGTGGTCAGCATGACATCGCCCACGGGGCGGGTGGTGAACAGCTCCATCCCGACCCAGGCCACGCCCATCAGCGCCAGCCCGACCCAGACGCCGGTGCCAAGCAGGGTGAAGAGAACGAAGAGAAACAGAATGATGACCGAAAGATTTTCCATCGCCGCCTACTCCCCGTGGCTCTGGTCGGCGAGGTCACGCGTGATGCGGTGATCGCCCTTGAAGATGACGTGGATCAGGTGATCGGTCAGCGCGATGGCCAGGATCACGGCGCCCAGCAACATCGCCGATTGCGGGATCCACAGCGGCGTGCGGTCCTGTCCCTGGCTGATATCGTTGAACTTCCAGCTCCAATAGACAAAGCGATAGGCGTACCAGACGAAATACCACATCACCGCCGTGCCGATGCCGAAACACCAGACCTCGATCCAGCGGCGCAGCCCGTCGGGCACCGCGTTGAGCAGGATCGAGACGCGGATATGACTGCCCCGGTTCAGCGCGTTGGCAAAGGCCAGGAAAGACGCGGCCGCCATGGCATAACCCGCGTAATCGGGCGCGCCCGGAAACACCTCGCCGGTCCAGCGGGCCAGCATCTGCACCACGATCAACCCCAGAATGGCGACCAGGCACATGGCGGCCAGAACGCCAGCGATGAGATAGAGCAAATCCAGTCCGCTGCGCAAACCTCTCAGTAGCGCCATGACACATCCTCCGTTTCGGAAAAATCAGCCGGATCGAGGCGGGCGGCGGACAACCCGCCGCCCGCGCCGCGTCCCGTCGCTTAGTCGGCCTTGAAGGCGTCGACGATGGCCTTGCCCTGATCACCGGCGGCTTCGAGCCACTCGCTGGTCATGGTCACGCCGATCTCTTTCAGCTCGCCCACCAGCTGATCCGAAGCCGGACCGACGGTCATGCCGCCGTCACGCAGGCCCTGAAGGGTAAAGCCCGTGTATTCCTTGGACCGCCAGTTGCCGGCATATTCGGCCAGCCCGGCACAGGCCTGGATCACGTTCTTGTTCTGATCGCTCACGCCCGACCACACATCCGAGTTCACGAACACATAGTTGCGCGGCAGCCAGGCATCGACCTCGTAGAAATAGTTCAGCGATTCCCAGACCTTGCGGTCGTAGCCGGTGGACCCCGACGAGATCATCGAATCCGCCACACCAGTGGCAAAGGCCTGGCTGATCTCGGCCGCCTCGATGGTCACCGGCAACATGCCGGTCAATTCCGCCAGCCGCGAGGTGGCGTTGTTGTACGAGCGGAACTTGATCCCCTTCATATCGGCGACCGCGTTCACCTCGTTCTTGAAATACAGGCCCTGGGGCGGCCACGGCACCGAATAGAGCAGGGTCAGGTTCTGCTCGGCCAGCAGCGCGGACAGCGGTTCCTTGGCGGCTTTCCACAGCTTGTCGGCATCGTCAAACGAGGTGGCGAGGAAGGGCACCGAGTCAAAACCGAACAGCGCGTTCTCGTTCTGATGGCCCGACAGCAGACGCTCGCCGATCGGCGCCTGGCCGGTCTGCACGGCGCGCTTGATGTCGGCGCCCTTGAACAGCGAGCCCGAGGGATGGGTGACGATCTCGATCTCGCCACCGGTGCCGGTGGTGACGCAATTGCCGAATTCGGCCGCGGTCACCGAATGGAAGTTCGAGCCGGAATAGGCCAGCGGCATATCCCAGGTTTCGGCCGTTGCGGACAGGGCCGCAACCGAGGTCAGCGCCGTCGCCGCAAGAAGAGTTGTCAGTTTTTTCATCGTAGTCTCCCTAGTTGGTTGGTTCGTTTTGGGGTTCTCAGTTTTGCCCGGCCTTCGTGTAGCGTGCCGGTGAATAGACGCTCAGGTCAATGTTGGGCTGCCGCCCGGCGATGAGCTGTGCCAGGATACGGCCGGTTTTCGGGCCGCCGGTCAGGCCGACATGGTGATGGCCAAAGCCGGTAAAGGCACCCTTGAGATGGGGCAGCTCTCCGATCACGGGAATAGAATCCGCGGGTGCGGGGCGGTGACCCAGCCATTCGGTGACTTCGTCGGCCTTGAGGCCCGGAAACACCGCCGCCGCACTGCGCTTGAGCAACTCGATGGGCGCGCGCGACGGTCCCGCATCGAGCCCGCCGAACTCGACCACCCCGGCCAGACGCAAGCGGCCCTCCATCGGGGTGGCGACAAATTTGCGCGCGGCCACCATGACCGGCGATTTCGGCATGAAGTTCGGATTCCAGAACTCGATGTGATATCCGCGCTCGGCCTCGAGCGGCACTTCAAGCCCCAGTTTCCTGGCCAGCGGTCCGGACCAGACCCCGGTGGCAATGACAGCGGCATCGCAGGGGATGGTCCGACCCCCGGCACGCACCCCGGTGACACGGCCGTTTTCCCGCGCGATATCCTCGACATCGGCCTGGATCAGCTGCCCGCCCGAGGCCACCACATGCGCGGCCAGATCCTTGACGTATTGACCGGGATCGGTGATGCGCCCGTGATCCTTGAGCCGGACGGCGAAGCGCAGATCGGACGAGAAGATGGGATCATAGCCCCGGAACTCCTCGGCCTCCATCTCGTCCCAGACAAAGCCGTTCTGCCGCCGCAGGTTCCAGCCGAACGCGTCACCCTGAAAATGCGCGCGGTCGTTGTAAATGAACAGATAGTCCGAGGGCACCACCCATTTTTCGGCCCCTGTCCCCTGTGCCAGCGCCAGATGATCCGCCAGGCTGTCGCCGACGATGGGCGCCATTGCAGCCGCCGTTTGCGTTGCATCCCGGGCATTGGCCCGGCGCAGATAGCGCAACAGCCAAGGTGCCAGACGCGGCAGATACCCCCATCTGAGGAAGAGCGGCTCGTTGGGGCTGAACAGCATCCGGGGCGCTTTGGCGATCAGCCCGGGCGTGGTCACCGGCACGATCGAGCACGAGGCCAGGACACCGCCGTTGCCATATGACGTACCTTCGGCCGGGCCGGCACGGTCGATCAGCACCACCTGGTGCCCGTCGCGCTGCAACCAGATCGCGGTGGACACGCCAACGATACCGGCGCCGATGATCGCAATGGTTTTTGCGGTATCCGTCATGATCCTCCCCAACCGGCCATGGCACGTGCCAGAACCGATTCCCTGAACGCCAGCATGGCATACATTTTCAAAACGTCAACAAAATGTCGATAAGTTGCCATCGAATGAGTCATCCCGATCTCCGGACGGCATAATGTTCAAGCTTCTCGGGATCGGCGCGCGCGCCCAACCCCGGCCCATCCGGCACGATGACCTGACCCGCCTCGACCCGGAACGGCGTTTCCAGAATATCCTCGTTGAGGAAGTAGCTGGCCTGATAGAACTCGCATCCCAAGGTGATTTCCGGAGTGGCTGCGATCATGTGGGTGCCGGCCAGATGCGCCAGCCCTGCCTCGAACATGTCGCCACCATAGGCCATCAACCCATGGGCGGCGGCAATCCGGGCCACTGTCTGGGCCCGCGTCAGCCCACCGGATTTCATGATCTTGATCGAGACGCCGTCACAGATGCCTTCGTGCGCGGCCCGCACCATGTCCTCGGGACCATAGACACTTTCATCTGCCAGCAGCGGGACATCAGTCAGCCCACGCAGCCTGGCCATCAGCTCGAAATGATGCGCGCGCACCGGCTGTTCGATGAAGTCGGGCTGAAACTGCGCCACGTCCAGCACACGCGGCACCGCCTCGTCGATCTCAAGTCCCTGATTGTAATCGACGCGCACCCGGAACTCGGGGAAGTCGCGCGCGATCAGCTCCAGCCGCATGATATCAAAGGCATGGTCGCGAAAGCCGGTCTTGAGCTTGATCAGGCCCACACCGTCGGCGCGCAAGCGTTCCATCAGCGCGATATCGGCGTCGAAGTCCGGGTTGGCAATGGAACAGCTGAGCGGGATCGTGTCGCGGCATTTACCGCCAAGCAACGCCCAGACCGGCAGGTTCGAGATGCGGCCGGCCAGATCCAGCAACGCGCTGTCCAGTGCCGCCTTGGCCTCGGTGCAGTGAGCGACCGCGCGGGCGGCCTCGTCCATGATCGCCACCCTGTCGCCAACGCGGCGCCCGATCACCAAGGGGCGCAGGTAGCGATCCAGTGCCGCATAGCTCGCCTCGGGCGTGCCGGTAAAGACCGCCCAGGGCGAGGCCTCGCCAAACCCCTCGGCGCCGCCCTCGGCAACGAGACGGAGAACGACAATCTCGCAACTCCCCTCGACCCGACCGATCCCGTGATCGCGCGCGGACACGACAGGCAAGGCCAAATGCCAAAGGTCCATTGCGATGATCTTTTGCTCAAGGTCGCCCATCATTGTCCCCCGTTGACCCAAGGAGAGTGTGCGGAAGCCTTTGCATCATTTCCAATACTAAGATTTGCACAAACCATCATTTCAGATGATACATAAACTGATATGAGCCGTTTCTTTCGCCACTATCAGGCCTTTCACGCCATCATCGAGACCGGCACCGTAACCGGCGCCGCCGAACGGCTGGGTGTGTCACAGCCCGCAATCTCCAACCTGCTGGCACAGCTGGAACGGCGCACCCGCCTGAAACTGTTCGAACGCAATCGCGGCCGCCTGCTGCCAACACCCGAGGCGATGGTGCTGTTCGACGAGATCGACACGGTCATCCGCGGGCTGGGCCAGGTGAGTCAGGCGGTGGTCGACCTGCAAAATCAGAAGGCCGGGCAATTGCAGGTGGCCACCAACCACGCCATGGCCTTCGGCTTCATGCCGGAACAGATCGCGCGCTTTGCCGCAGACAAACCGAATCTGACCGTCGCCTTTCAGTCGCAATACTCGGCCAAGATCCAGGACTGGGTCATGGCCGGCCTGTTCGAGATCGGAATTTGCGAACAGCCGGTTCGCACCGATGGGCTGGACTGGGTTCCGTTTTTCTTCGAGATCCAATGCGCGGTACCCGCCGACAGCCCGCTGGCCCGGCACGAGGAGCTGACACCAATCCTGCTGGACGATGTGCCCTTTATCGTCATGGGCGCCGACCACATGGTGACCCGGCGCGCGCGCGAGGCATTTCACCGCGAGGGCGCCAATCTGCGCATCCGCTGCCAGACCGACCTGTTCCGCAATGCGTTGAACCTTGTGAAACAGGGGCTTGGCGTCACGCTGGTCGACCCCTTTACCCTGTCCAGCGACGATCGCAGCGGCTATGTCCTGCGCCGATTTGCACCGCGCATCCTGCTGGACGTCATCATCGTCACGGCACGCGGCCGCCCGATCTCGGCGATCGGCGCGCAATTTCTGGAGCAGGTCTCGGCCAGCATGACCACCCTTGCCACCGCAGCCCCGGACCCCGCCGAGCCATGAACAATTCGCAACCAACCGCGAAAAACCGGCAATTTCGCCCTTGTCCTTGGGGGATGAAATCCATAAACGGGTCAGCGGAGCTGTGGCCGAGTGGTCGAAGGCGCTCCCCTGCTAAGGGAGTAGGCCCGGAAGGGTCTCGTGGGTTCGAATCCCATCGGCTCCGCCACCACAACCACATCAATAATTAATGTTATAATTCAATTCATTACCTCAAAGTCACAACAGCCAACCACACACGTTGACCACACCTCAGAAAAACCCAGTGAAGCGCTGTGCTCCTTTAGACTGATTCAGTACAGGGTCAGGGCCAACAAGTGCACTCAACCTCAATGACGGCTTCCACCAGACAGCGGAAGCTCAAAAAGTAGCGCTATGTACTGGTCAGGAGACAGAGTCGCCTCATCTACTTATCTGCTTTCGGCCCATTCCTGCCGTTGGCGGCTAGGGCAAGATGCTGCACCCGCAGCCCGCATTGCCGACTTTCGCTGCAACCGCAAAAACTGAGGCATGTCGAACTCACACATTGCGAACGAAGGGTGAATTCGCTGCGGTTGCCCCAATGGCTGCTTTCGACGTTCACGAATGACTTAGCAAAGCGATTTTTGGATATGCTGGCAATTCGAGTCCTTACGCCATAACCTGATGGGGCGTTACTATTGGACTCCCCATGCGTCTCCCTACACCGTTGCTTCTCGCCATTTTCATTGTCGTTAACTCGACGACTGTCGCAACGGGCCAGAACACGGATCCGGAGCTACCAAGGCCTGATCAAATAAGTGAGTACTATCAAGCATCAGCAGCTAGCTGGCCAGCAATACCCCACATTGCTTTGCTAGCAATTGTTGCCGCAGAAGATCGCCGGTTCTTTGAAAGGCCACTGCAACACTCAACGATCACAAAACAGATTGGGCAGTGGTACCCTCAGCCGGGAATCGAGAAGCATCAAAGAGTTGTGCTCTCATTCGCGGTAGGTGAAGTACTCTCGCATGATGAAGTCCTGAACTGGTATGCGAATGAGGTTTTCCTTGGGCAAGCGTGCTTTGGTCTTTCAAATGCTTCGATGGTTTACTTTGGAAAATCAGCTGCCGACTTGAATCTTGAAGAGATCGCTTATCTTGCAGCACTGCCTAAGGCGCCTTCGCTGTTCCATCCAGTGCGCTCACGCGACAGAGCCATTGAACGCAGAGATTTCATATTGATGGAAATGCGAAACGCCGGTTTCATATCCGGCGACGAAACTGACCGCGCCATGCAGACGGCCTTGAACGTGCATGACCCATTGGTGCGATGCGAGCCTCTCGAATAATGCTTGTCGTCATGTGGAGGCGAATGATATGCACATCTATCTTGGTCGTTTGGGCCTGCGGTCAAGCGGCGGCCGAGAACGAGATTCTCCAGTTCTTTCCGTCGGGACCTATGCATGAAGACGACCGACTAACAGGCTATTTTGAGGTGACCGTACAAGGCTGCGATGTGGAGTTGACCGAAACCTCTGAACCCTTTTTCACCGTGCGCAGATTTGATGTGCAAAGTTACGAGACCGATCCAGGGCGTCTTACTTGGCCATACGCTAAGCAGCTCTCGACGCGATATAACGTTGCTTGGTTCGGACGCAACCGCGCAACAGACGCATCTCTGGAAGAGCTCAACATCAAACTTCGGCGACTCCGTGTTTCTTGGAGCGATCGGAGGAGACTTAGTCCCGATGAAGTGCGAGCCAAATCAATGGAACTTGAGCATTGGCTTTCCGAAATCAGGTCTGGTGTGCTAGGCCAATTTGCTCAACGCAACCATACCGCGAGATATTTCTCTGACAGTGAAGATTTTTTGGGTTCAGTTTCGATCAATACTGCAATGGTAATGCCTGTGCGGGCTAGTGATATGTCGTCGCTCGCGCATGCGATGTACCGGCATGGCTTAACCTGCCACCGCAACTGAAAACCTCATCATCGTGTTTTCTAAGAGCGGCCATTCGCGGCGTTGCCGCAACTTGGTATCTCTGGTCTCGAAGCCGTCATGCGGCGATGCAACAGAGGGCACCGCACCCCTGACCGGCGTCAAGACGGTTTCGGCCCAAACCGGTCATTGCCCAACCTAACCCAATGCTTCACTGCGGCCATCCATAGCTGCCGTTCGCACCCTCGTTCGGCCTGGTTGGCCTCATCATGGAAGTCTGAAACTTGCTTCATGGCATAGGCAGCCTGGCTAGGCCTTTGCTCAAACTTCGGCCCCCAAAATATGTCGAAACGGCTGCGCGGTCAAAATTGGTTCAGACGTCGGTGACATCGCTCAGCTCGGGTGAGCCTCAAAGCGATTGCAAGAATCGGCATTTAAGGGTTGCATTGGATCGGCATGATACAACCATGACTTAATCGCAAATGATACTTTGGGGGGATTGATGCAACGAAGGGAATTCCTGCGCTCTTTAGGCGCGACGACGGCAATCGCGGCCGGTGTGCAGAACCTCGGCGTGTCCATGGCCATGGCCCGCACAGGTGAGCCCTTGCGCGACCTACCGGAATTGAGATCCCAAAACGGCCACGTCAAAACCAAGTTGATCATCGAGAACGGCAAGTTTCAGGTGGGCGACCGCGTCCTGACCGTTCCGGCCTATCGGTTTGAACATATGGACACCGGCTCGCTGCCAGGTCCAACGCTGCGCATCAGACCGGGCGATCATGTCGAATGGGACCTTGTGAACAAGATGACACCGACCGGAATTCCGGATGGGGCGTCGGACGAACAGAAAAATATGTTTCAGCAGCTGGAATACACCAATGTACATGTGCACGGGATGCAGGTGTCGCCAAAACCGGGGGCGGACAATGTCTATCAAGTGCTGCGGCCATTCTGCCCGCCAGAGCCCTATTCCTATCACGTGCCGGGCCCCGACACAGGCTTGCCCCAGCCAGCGGGCATGTTCTGGTATCACCCTCACAAACACGGCAGTACCGCCCACCAGGCATGGGAGGGTCTGTCGGGCGCGATCATCGTCGAGGGCGACATCGATGAGGTGCCGGAAATCAAGAATATCCGCGAGCGGGTGATCGTGCTGAACGGTCTGCTGGTCAATCCGGCGGGCGAGGTGCCGCGCGCAGCGATCGTACCCAATGCGGGCTTTTCGCCCTTCTCGCCGATCCCGTCCCAACCCACGGACATTATCCTTACGATGAACGGACAGTTGCGCCCGGTGATCGACATCCGACCAGGCGAAGTGCAGCGCTGGCGTTTTTTGAACGCAGCGCCGCATCGGTTCTTCTGGTTGAACCTGGATGGGCATGATTTCTATCAGATCGGCCAGGACGGCATCCCCTTTGCCGCGCCGCGCCCGGTCAAGCGCATCCTGATGGCACCCGGAAATCGAGCGGAGTTCCTGGTCAAGGGCGGAGAGGTCGGCCGCTATGACCTGCACGCGGATCAATATGAGCAGGGTCATCCCGGCGGCGCCCGCCCCGGCTGGGTGATTGGCACGATGGAGGTCAACGGAACGATCCGAGACGATCCATTGCCGAGCAAGCTGGTCGAGCCGCCGAAGATGCCGGATCTACCCATCGCCAACCGACGAGAAATCCGTTTCAAGGGGGAGATTTCCGGCAATGAAGAAAAAGGCGAATATGTTGGCAGCCACGACCATAGTGGCGGCATGCGCCCACCGGTGCAATTCTATCTCGACGGAAAGATCTTCGAGCTGAACCGCATCGACCAAAAGGTTCTTGCTGGCACGGTTGAGGAATGGACGCTGATCAACGAAGACGTTTTTCAACATCCGTTCCACATTCACGTAAATCCGTTTCAGGTGATCGATATCAACGGCCAACCGACCTATGACGACAGCTGGTGGGACGTAATCGCATTGCCGTCAAAAGGCAGGCTGACAGTTAGGATGTACTTCCGCCCGGACGTAGACGGCAAAACTGTCTATCACTGTCACATCTTGCCGCACGAGGATAACGGCATGATGGCAAACCTCTATATCTTCCCGCCAGGGACGGACATGAACAATCCGCCAGCGATCCCCGACACGCCAGAGCCAACGGGAATGGGGCCCTGCAAAGTATGAGACAGTATCTGAAATCCGCCTTCGCCGCCGCGACTGCGGCCCTGATTGCGCAGGTCGCAGCTGCCGAGACGAAATATCAACCCTGGCAACAGGATGGTGTCGCCAAGCGGCCATATATTTTCACACAACAGCACAATGTGGGAAAAGAAACCGATGACGAGGCCGGGGGGCAATTGATCCGACTGGGATATCCCTTGCAGGTTCAATTGCCGGGCAACCCGGCGCTTTGGACGTTTCAGCCGGATGCCAGCCTCAATGTGGAATACCTTGGCCGCACCATGGTCTATTCCCCCAACCGCATTGAAGGGACAGAGTCGATTCAGGTGTTCGACCTCGCCCTGACGCCGGACGCCGCGAGCGGAACGCAGGGGTATTTCACCTTTACCACCGAAGAACTGCCCCCGTCGCTCGACAAGGTCGTGCCGGGCGGCATCTACGTGGTCCATTTCGAAGTGATTGAACCGAGTAAATAAGTTTGCATGCCTGAGGTGTGATCGGCCCTGAGCTGCCGTTGTCCAACCCTTTATTTTGCTGCGGTTGCAGCCCGGATAGCTGACCATCAGGCCGATAGGGTTCATTATGTTTAATCAGCTATTCCCCTGAAATGACTTCTGGAGCATTCTGCTTGACGCCACGCGCCAGGTTGGCGCGCGGCAATCTTATGTTTGCTCAGAACAGGAAGTCGTCGGCTGTGAGATCAGCCATATTGATACCAGTCAGCGTGATTGTATTGCCAGCACCATCACTGATCAGGGCATCCGAACCTGATTGTGTTAGGTGGTTGGTGGTCAGGTCGCTGAAGGACGTGATCTGAGAGACGCCACTCAGGTCAATTGTCTCGCCCGATTGGCTGGTGGAGAAGTCCGCAATCGTATCCTGGCCAAAGTCGGACAGGAACACGAAGCTATCCGCACCCGTTCCGCCTTCGAGATAGTCGTTCGCCTTGCCCCCCGTGAGAGTGTCGTTGCCAGCTTCACCGTAGAAATGGTCGCCAAGAGCCTCCCGACCGGCTTCTGGGGCATCCGTTTGCCCGGAGGTGAGGTGGTCGTTGCCATCGCCCCCGTAGAGGGTATCCGCATCGGCAGTGATGCCGTCGTCGCCCCCTGTAAGCGTGTCGTTGCCAGCGTCTCCATGCAGCAGGTCTTTGCCATTCGAGCCAAAGATCTGATCGTCACCATCCCCGCCGCTTGCGTGGTCGAAACCAACCAGGTTTTCGGTTGGACCACTTGTGTAGATCACGTCATCGCCTTTGCCACCAGTGATGGTGTCGTCGCCTCCACCACCGTACATGCGATCACCAAAAGCTTGACGATCTGCATCTGGCGTTTCCACCTGGCCAGATGTGATGCTGTCGTTGCCCGCACCGCCTTCAAGCGTGTCGCGCTCCGCGGTGGCAAGGTCATCGCCGCCGTTGAGCGTGTCGTTGCCGTCACCGCCCTTCAGGTGGTCATAACCATTAGACCCGACCAGCAGGTCATCGCCTGCGCCGCCATCGGCCGTATCGTTACCGGACTGATTGGCTTCCGCTGCACCGCTGTAGATGCTGTCATTGCCATCACCGCCCCACAGTTCGTCGTTGCCACTGCCGCCTTTGAGAACATCATTGGCCGCGCCGCCCGTGAGTGTATCGTCACCCGCTTGACCGAACAGGTGATCACCAAGGCCCTCGCGTCCGGCTTCCGGCGCCAAGGTTTGTCCCGAGGTCAGGCTGTCGTTGCCATCGCCCCCGTCCAGCGTGTCAGCGTCAGCTGTGATACCGTCGTTGCCGCCCGTCAGAGTGTCATTGCCCGCATCGCCAAACAGCAAGTCCTTGCCGTTTGAGCCATGGATCAGGTCATCGCCGTCGCCCCCGCTGGCATGATCAAAGCCAACGAGGTTATCAGTTGGACCGCCGGTGTAGATGACATCGTCACCTTTACCACCGGTGATGGTGTCGTCACCTCCGCCTCCGTACATATAGTCGCCATAAATCTGGCGATCTGCGTCGGGTATCACAACTTGCCCGGAGGTGATGCTGTCGTTGCCGGTACCGCCCTCGAGCGTGTCACGCTCGGCTGTCGCCAGGTCGTCACCGCCATTCAGCGTGTCATTGCCGTCGCCACCTTTCAGATGGTCATAGCCATTTGACCCGATGATCAGATCATCTCCGGCTCCGCCGTCAGCAGTGTCGTTGCCCGAGACATTGGCGTCATCCGCCCCGACGTAGATGCTGTCGTTGCCATCGCCACCTGACAAGCTGTCGTTGCCTGCACCACCTTCCAGATGATCGTCGTCTGCTCCGCCAAACAGGAAGTCTCTGTCCGCGCCGCCATAGAGGCTGTCCGCGCCGCTTTCGCCTGAGAGGCGGTCAATGCCGCTGTCCCCGATGAGCCGGTCCGCGCCATCTCCACCCATCAGATCGTCGTTGCCTGCCAACCCGTTGAGCGTATCGTTGCCGTCTGCACCCCAAAGCACGTTGTGGGAGGCATCGCCGTACAACTGGTCGTCATGTTCGGAGCCGAATAGGTTTTCAATGCCAGAGAAGACATCTCCAACGGCATCCCCGGTAAAGTTCGATGCGTTAGTACCATCCAGGCGCACATACACGGCTTCGGACGAACCGGCATAGCTGGCCGCGTCAATGCCATCGCCGCCGTTCAGTGTATCCGCGCCCGCGCCACCATGGAGAGCGTCGTTGGCACTGCCACCGTCCAGGCTGTCGGTCCCGTCGTTGCCGTAAAGGATGTCATTGTCGCCGCCGCCATCAAGCGTGTCCGCACCTTCGCCGCCGAAAAGAGCATCCTGTGCATTGCCCCCCGACAGACTGTCGTCGCCCTCTCCACCATCCAGGTAGTCGTTTCCTGACCCGCCCGACAGGGTGTCGTCACCAACGTTTCCTTCCAGGCGGTCATCCCCAAGGTCGCCCACGAGGCTGTCATTGCCCGCTTCGCCATAGAGGCGATCAGACCCGTTCATTCCATCGAGCGTGTCATTGCCCTCGCCACCAAGCAGGACGTCAGAACCGTCGTGTCCTTTCAGGGTATCGTTTCCATTCTCGCCAAACAGGGTATCGGCACCAGCGTCGCCATAGACGCTATCGTCACCTTCACCACCCCATTGACGGTCGGCACCATTGCCGCCGCGCACGTAGTCATTTCCAAGGCCGCCGACCAGCACATCCGCCCCATCGTGACCGTAGAGCGTATCCTGGCCATCACCTCCTGTGATGCTGTCGCTGCCATCCTGACCGCGCAGAATGTCGTCACCGTCCTGGCCTGCGATACTGTCGGAACCGGAGTCGCCAAACACCGAGTCGTCATCCGCTCCTGCGTAGATCACATCCGCGCCATCTCCACCGCGCAGAGTGTCTTCGCTGCCAGATGTGCTTTCCTGTTGGTTCAGATACAGCCAGTGGCCAGTGCTGGTGCTGTCTGCATAAATCGTGTCATTCCCTGAACCTGCCGAAGTGTTGTTTGCCACAATGGCGTGCCCAAAAATGACGGCATTTGGGTCTGCTATCTCCAGATCATCGCGATCCGCGAAATAGAAGGTTGCCTCATTGTCTTCGCCTGCGTCCGCTTCAACCAGATAGATAACCTCGTCCTGATCCGCCAGCGAGGTTAACCAGGCCGCAAACTCGGCGTCGGTCATCGCGCCGGAGACGGCATCGTCCGTGCGACCCGCGGCACGACCATGTTCGATGTAATGACGGGTTGCCGCTGACAGGTCCGCGCCGAATTGCGAACGCATATCAGAGTAGTTCTTCAGATATTGTTCGGCGTCAAAGTCACCCCGGCTCAAACCAGCGTCATGACCGGTATCAATGTAGTGACGGGTTGCAGCCGTCAGATCAAAACCATGGAGCTGATACACCGAAGGATTTGCCGCTAGGTACTGAAGGGGATTGAACGTCACCTCACGGTTCTCGGCTTGGCCGTAGTTGACCCAGTGGTCCCGCCCAATGGTCCAATTGCTTGACGTGTTGTCAACTTCGTCATTGGCGATCAGGTCATCATAGGACGCGACATAGTTCAGGCTAAAGGCTTCCTCGTCTTCAAGTGCTTTATGAGACCAGAAGGTTTTCCCACTGTTTCCCAGGAAAACGACTTGCTCGACATCCTGAACATGGACAACAGCATCACCCGAGTAGAAGATGTATTGGCCTTTACCCTGGTGGGCCGTCGAGTAAATTGGTTGCCCGCCATCGGGGCCACCTTCAACCGTCCCGGTTTGGACCTGGCTTGTTTTGTGAACAGACTCCCATTGCCACATGTCCCGGTGACCGTTGAGGCGCAGCGTATCGGTCCCTAGACCCCCTTGAACCACATTCTGCCCGCTATGGGTTTGCAGCTCGAAGATATCGTTGCCGCCACCGCCCTTGTAGACGTCGTCGCCATCCCCATCGAAGAAGAGATCATATTCAGCACCGCCATAGGCGACATCATCACCCGCGCCGCCATAGATGGTGTCACGACCTTCGCCACCGTTGAGGAAGTCGTCGCCATCTCCGCCCATCAGGCGGTCATTATGATCTCCGCCGAATAGAACATCATCCCCGGCCTCGCCACGCAAGACATCGTTGGCTGCATCGCCATAGAGGGTGTCATCTCCATCTCGTCCCCAAAGAGTGTCTTCGTTGTCTCCGCCAAACAACTGATCATCGCCATTGCCCCCATCAAGGTTGTCGTGACCGTCGCCACCGAGAAGATAATCGTCGCCATCCTCGCCATGCAATTGGTCTTGGCCGATCCCACCAATGACTAGGTCATCGCCAACTTGAGCATAAAGTGTGTCGTTGCCTTCTCCCCCGGACAGGAGGTCATCCGCACCGCCCCCACGAAGAAGGTCTTGGCCTGCACGGCCATACAACCAAACGGAAGTTGAAGTGTATTCGGCAATCAAAGTATCGCTGGCATCGCCCCCAGATGCTCGCTCGAAGCCATTTGCAGCTAGATCAAATGTTATGCTTGACGTGCCAGAGTAGAGGGCACTGTCAAAACCATCGCCACCCCTAATGGCTACGTCGTCAGCATCAAAGATTACGAGGTCGTTTCCGGCACCGCCGTCTAGGCTGTCGCTTCCTTCGCCGCCAATCAGAATATCATCAGCTTGTCCGCCAAGGACTGTATCAGCCCCTGCACCGCCGTTTACCGAGACGCTACGTGTATGCCCCGAAGCATCGAGCAGGTTTGCATTATCATTGCCTTCAGCGCCATCCAGCCACGCGCTGACAAGATCAATGTCATCTGGTCCCGTTTCGTCCAGCTTTTGGTATTGGTATGTTTCGCCATTCTCCAGCTCAACTGTAAATCCTGAAGATGTTTCAACACGTCGCCATCCTTGTTCGGACGCTGCCAAGGATACATCGCCCACACCACCTTCAATAGCTTCCCCGTTGCGGGTATAGGACGCCAACCCGTGCAGAGTGTTGCCATAGACGGTGATGTCATCATCAGTGTGATCGTAGTCGGAACCATCGTCATAACCCAGGTTGATCTGCGTGATGCCCCAATCAGCCAGGCTGCGCAGTTCCCCGTTGTCTGTCTCGCCATCCTGATCGAGATCTTGCCATATTCGCAACTCGTTCCAAACACTGTCCGAAGTATTCAGAACACCATCATTGTTGTCATCGAACGCACGCCGAAGTCCTTGTAGATCGGTATCGTCCTCATTGCCCCATAGCGTAAAAGCCAATTCTCGGGCCTGATCGATCTGACCATCCCCTGATCCGCGCGATCCATCCGCGTTCAGATCAATGACAAGAAATCCGTCATCTGCTGATACCCAACTGGTACGTTCACGATACCCATCCTGGTCCCAGTCAAATGAGATCTTTTGGTCGAAACTGATCTCCACGCCGTCATTGTTCAAATCCAAAATGACGGGTTGCTCTCCACCGCCCCAGGCACTTGGGCTCCCGTCGTGCCCCACATGCCCTCCTGCACCCGGTGACGAAACCGTATTCCCTTCTTCATCAACGCTGCCTGCATTAACTGGATTGTTATTCCCGTCCAATACGTCGCGGTACCCGATTACCTTACCGAGAGTTCCTATTACCTCCGATACGGTTCGATTTGCGGGGACGTCTTTAACGCTATAGAATGAATCGTTATGAACCCGATTCCCGTCGGCAATGTATGTGTGGAAATCTTCAACTTCAAAATTGTAGGTTCTCCAACCTACTTGCGTGATGCTGTCATCTTTAGGGGGTGAGTTTTCGATTTCACCAGGGTGTACTTTTGATCGTTTTGCTGTGACAATATTTCCATGAAAATCAACTAAACTTACTTCTTCTCCGACAAATTGAAGTTGATCTCCTATCCGGAAAAAGTTACCTGATTCACCTAGGAACAGGTGACCCGGCGTCGTAAAGAGATCATCATATTCGTCCCCACGCCTTAGTCTAATCAAATCTGTTGTATGATTCTGAAAGGTCTGCTTTACTTTTCCTGGTTTCAGGTTGCCCTCTGTGTCATAGGACACCACTATGTCGCCCGAAGAGATGTTTTCAATTCTCTTTTTCCATACTTTTTTGTGTACGGTTTCTGTGTCATACGCGCCATATTCATTCGGCTGCAGCGAAGGGTCACTAGGCCACATATATATATTTGTGCCTGCTACAAAGCAGTTATTAATGGCATCGGATAAAGTGGTCGAGTTCAACCCCAACTTTTCAGCCGCAATTTCCAGTTTGTCTTCGACTATCGATACCTTGTCGGGAAAGGTGGCCTTTGCCAATTCCTTGGCCAAAAAGTCGTAAGCCTCTTGATCAAGACTCACGTGACCTTTTTGCGCAGCGTCCAACACGTCGAGGGAGTTTGCGTAAGCGGTAGCGTGGTCTCCAGCGCCCGAGTTGATTGCTGCTACTACCGCTTCAGCGCCCCAGGATATGGTCCCAAACGCTCCTGCTTTTGCGCCCAACGTTGCTATTCCAGCAGCTATAGCAGTATTAGATACTCCCTGAGCAAACTCAATCGATTGACTGTGATGGGGGGGGGTTGGGTCGAGCAATGGTTCACGGCCTGTTAGGATGCGCCCAATGTTTATAGCTAAGTCAATTGTTATGTCCGCAAAGCTGTTAGAGTTTAGATAGTCATTGCTAGCACGCAATCCCCTATGGTACTCGACTAGATCATCAAAATTATCAATGTCCCTGTATTTAGTAAGATTAAACTCGTTTGCCATGCTTGTTATTGATCCTATTGATGGTGAATATAAATGCTACTGAAGAGATGTATATGAGGGTGCAGAAATAAGCTCTTGACCCTTCTTGAAATAGGAATATCTGCGTGATTCTTTCCAAGAGACTGTGACTTGTGTTATGAGCTTGCTGCATGAGTACCATGGAGGAAAGGAAGAAGACGGCGAGAAGTACTCCCGTGATGTCATTTTTTTTGTATAGTGAAGCGCCAAGTAACGACATGATCGCAGCCATCCATAAGGAAAGGTAACCAAGCTCTGAGAGGATGGATGCTGCAACTACAACGAGGAAGCTTGCGTAGTTTCTCAAATTCTTTGTGGTGTCGTGGGCTGCTTTTGATTCGCCGTTTACCTTTGCGGGGTCTTCGTTTCGCATCGTTTGATTCTTCCGCAATATCAATTTGGTCCTGCCTCGGATACTAGGATTTCTTTCGGGTGTCCATATGCTATCCATATTCTTCGGATCGGTGCTAATTTCAAATATTTCGTTTGGGGCAGTGCATTCTGGGAGCGGCCCTTTTCACATCACGGCGTAGTTTGCGGCTAGGCTCCAGACCCATTGATTTCAGGCTTCTGGCGTGATTCAGGCTCCGCAAGGAGATCTGATCGATGAGCAATCTGTATTGGCTGACCGACGCCCAGATGGAGCGCCTGAAGCCGTTCTTTCCCAAGAGCCATGGCAAGCCCCGCGTCGATGATCGTCGCGTCCTCAGCGGCATAGTCTTCATCAATCGCAATGGGTTGCGTTGGTGTGACGCGCCGAAGGAATACGGCCCGGCCAAGACCCTCTACAACCGTTGGAAACGCTGGAGCGACAACGGGGTCTTCGCCCGGATCATGGTGGGCCTGGCCACCGAAAGCGCCGAGCACAAGACGATCATGATCGACGCGACCTATCTCAAGGCACACCGCACTGCGTCGAGCCTGTGCGTGAAAAAGGGGGGCGCGGGCGCCAAATCGGGCGCACCAAAGGCGGTATGAACACCAAGCTGCACGCCGTTGCCGATGCCAAGGGGCGGCCGATCGGGTTCTTCATGTCCGCCGGGCAGGTCAGCGATTATACCGGCGCCGCGGCTCTTCTGGGCAGTCTGCCGAAGGCGGGTTGGCTGCTGGCCGACAGGGGCTATGACGCCGATTGGTTCAGAGAAGCGTTGAAAGACAAGGGGATAAAGGTTTGCATCCCCGGCCGGAAATCCCGCAAGAAGGCCGTCAAATACGACAAGCGGCGCTACAAACGGCGCAACCGGATCGAGATCATGTTCGGCCGGTTGAAGGATTGGAGGCGCGTCGCCACCCGATACGACCGGTGCGCGGAAACGTTCTTCTCCGCGATCATGCTAGCCGCAACCGTTTTGTTCTGGTTATGACCCGAGAACGAGTCCTGAGCCTAGCAGGGCTGCCGACCTTGGTGGCAGCGCGTTTCACCAATCAGAACTTGGCGTAATGCCTGACCTGACAATCTGCAACAGGGGATCCGTTGCGGACCTACACACTTCAATCGCCACCACTTTGACCAACCAACCGAAAGACAACTAATGCTCTATTTCGACCATTGGACCAAGGTGCCCGCCGATATCTGGCGTTGGCCAAATTTTTCCCCCGAGGAAATCGCCTGCCGGAGCACCGGTAAGGTGGGCATTGACCCGCAAGCCATGGACAAGCTGCAAGCGCTGCGCGACCGGCTCGGGGCGCCTCTCATGCTCAACTCGGCCTATCGCTCACCCGAGCACAACCGCGCCGAGGGTGGTGCCCCTGCCTCGGAACACCTCAAGGCCCGTGCATTCGACGTGTCGATGATCAACCACGACCCGGCGGAATTTGAGGCCGCCGCGCGGGCGGTGGGCTTCACCGGCTTTGGCTTCTACCGCCGAAACAACTTCATTCACGTCGATATCGGCCCCGCGCGGGAATGGGGCAATCGCTGGTTTGACCGGGTGCCGCACGGCGCCCCGCTCCGACCCGCTCCTCGCTTCTCACCGCCGCCCAAGCTGCGCCCGGAGACCCTCGCCGAGGATCGCGGCGCACGCGGCACCGCCCTTGGCGCCGGGGGTGGCGTGGCGCTGATCGGCGCGCTCGGCAATGTGGTTGGTGACCTCAACCCAACCGCGCAGGCCATCGCCTTCGGCGGCGCCATCGTGCTGGCCGCCAGTCTGGCCTACCTGATCCGTGACAAGATACGCGAGTGGGCTTGATTGCCGTGGTTTTTGGTAGGTAAGCACTCACAAAGTGCAACCTCGCCCCGCTATGATGGCGGGGCGTTTTTTGCGTTTCCGAACCCAAGCGATTCGCGCAACATTTCCCGCAACAAATCCCGCAACATTTTTTGATTTGGTTCATTTATGTTGTTGATTTTAAATGATAACATTGGTGATGCTGAATCCCATCGGTCCGCCACCACAACCACCTTCAAAAATTTCATTAAAATTCTACTGCTTAAGCCAACGGCACGGCAGCCAACCACACACGTTGACCACACCTCTAAGAAAACCAGTGAAGCGTTATGCTGCTTTAGACTGATTCAGTACAGGGTCAGGCTACATAGCCCAGAGCAGGCAAGGCCCAGTTCACAACTTTTTTGCCCTGGTGCACCGAATTGCCTTAAGCGCAATACAGCATCTCCTCAGCACCTTTTCTCAACATGTTGGAACAAGCAGCCAGTTGGTGCTCTGAAATGAACTCATCAGGTTTGTGGCCTTGTTCCGCCATAGAGCCCGGCCCGCAAACGACTGTCTGGATGCCAAGCTCTGAAAGAACGCCCGCCTCCGTTCCGAAGGCAACGTGGCTTATGTTTCCATCGCACCAGGACCGGACGCGCGATACCAAAGGTTCGGAGACCGCTACCGAAAGCCCGGGATATCCCGCCAGAGCGTCGAGCGAGATGTGCGCCACATCAGCATAGTTGCCTTTGACCGCGTCTGCCGCCTGCTGAATGCGGGCCTCAATCACCTCGGGATCATCTTCTGCAAGATGTCTGAACTCGAACAATAGCGTGGCTTTGTCGGGCACGAGATTTAGTGCCTCGCCGCCGTGGAGCTGGCCAACATGCAGCGTCGTGTAGGGGACGTCATAGTCGCCGTTGAAATTTCCATCTTGTCGGAATTCGTCTTGCATCTGACGCAGCTTGGTAACGAAATCGACTGCAAGATGAAGCGCGTTGACAAACCGGGGGGCCAGCGCGGAATGGCCGGCCTCTCCCCGAAAGTCGGCACGATAGGAGCGTTTGCCCTTGTGACTGATCGCGACCTGCATCTCTGTTGGCTCGCCCACTATGGCCAGTTCCGGGCGCCCCAACAGTGGCCGCAGTCGATCTTTCATACGTGAAATCCCGACACAGCCGATTTCTTCGTCGTAAGAAATCAGAAGCTTCAGGGGCGCGTGCAAATCACGGCGATGAACCACATCGGCCAAAGCCAGCATTTCCGCCAAGAAGCCTTTCATATCCGTCGTGCCGCGCCCGTACAGCTTGTCGCCCTGCCGGGTCAGTTTGAAGGGTGGCACGCACCAACTCTGTCCTTCGACAGGGACGACGTCGGAATGCGCAGACAACAGAAGGCCACCGTCAACCGAAGGCCCGATCTCAGCAAAAAGGCCTGCCTTTGCCTCTTCAGGGTCTGCGATACGATGCACCCTGAATCCTCGGGTGCGCAGAAAGTCTTCGACGTAGGCGATCATGTCGAGGTTTGGCCGGTCACTGACCGTTTCAAAGGCGACCAAACGCTCCAATACTTCTAGCGAGAGGCTCACGTCAGCGCTTCTCCTCCGATGGCTCTCAATGCGCCAGATCGCACCTGTTCCCGCGCGTAGTCGATGAACGCACTCACGGTTCGAGACTTTTCCGCTCCACTTGTGGTCAGAAGGCCCATCCGCAGTGAACGGACTGGTCCCGAAATCGGCACATAAACCAGCGGGCTTCCATCAGGTGACATGTCGCTTTGTGGGCGCACATTGGCGATGGAATAGCCGAACGCGTTCCCCACCATCGAGCGCATCACGGCCATGTCGCGCGTCCGCTCCACGATGCGGGGCTTTTGCTGTGAGGTTTCAAACAGGGACAGGAAATAGTCAGCACTAATGGGCAGATCGAGAAGAATCATTGGCAAACCCGCCAGATCCTCAATGGAAATGGCCGGTTTATTTGCCAGTTCATGCTCTGCGTGAAGCAAGGCGAACGGATGCAAGCGTACGAGCCCGATGAACTTCAGGTCTGTCGGAATATCCATGTCGTAGGTCAGCGCAACGTCGATTTCCGAGCGTTGCAACGCATTGAATATCTCGGCCTGGTTCAACTCTTTCTGGACGATCCTGACATCGGGGAAACCGCTTTCAAAACCGCGTCGCATTCGTGGAAGCACCAGTTGCGCGAAAGTCAGCAGGCAACCTATTGCCAAGGGGCCGCGCGTAGACTCGGAGATATCAGCGGCAATATTTGCTATCTCCCTTGCGCCACTCAGTACCAGTCGGGCTTGTTCAAACACCCTTTGCCCGCCTCGAGTGAGCGACAGGCCCTGTGCGTGTTGGCGCACGAACAGTGAAATCGCGAGTTTTTCCTCAAGCTGGGTGATGGCCGATGAGATTGACGGAGACGAGACGTTCAGCCGATCTGCAGCCCGTACAATGCTGCCTGTTTCGCCGACGGCAACAAGGTATTCCAACTGCCGGAGGGTCAGGCGCGACAAGCACGGACTCCCCATGTGCTGCGCCGCGTGCCGGCAGCTGAGATTTGCATCCGGTCAGGCCACTTCAACGGCGGCATCCTGACTGGCCAGCCAGGTCTGGAAGTCACGGATTGTGCCTTCAAAATCATCCTCGGCAAGTGGCCCTTCGACCGCGTGGGCAGAGCGCAGCGCGACCTGCATGCGCTCGAGCTTTTCCCGATCCTCTCGATTGACTTCTTCCCACAGGGAAATGCGTTGTTGGATCGTGTCGTGATCAAGATTATCGCGATATACGGACATCGTCCACTTGACGCGGATCAGACTTGCGTTGACCGGAAAAATGCACAGCGACACCAGCAAGCTTGCGGCCTGGCTGGCCACCTGAGTTGGAAACTTGGCGAAGAGGGAAGAGCGTTTGCGCTCTGGCTCGCTCAGGCCCAGTGCTCCCTCGCCACGCGGCGTGATGTTGTCGGGGTAATTCGCGGCATATGAGGTGAAACCATCACCGCTGACCAGTTTGCGAGACAGCCCCGACGGGGTGTAGCCATGCAGCGTTTGCGGGTGGACCACACTCAGGTGGTAGCCTTCCATGAAGTTCTCGACCAAGCATTTCCAGTTGGTCTGCCAGTCTTCCTCGGCCACATGGACAAGGTGAAAATCTTCTGTCTCGTAAGGTGCCAGCATCGCATCAAGCTCTGGATGCTCAAAAGGTAGTGCGTCTGGTGTCAGATTCACATAGATGAACCCGTTCCAAAGCTGGACGGCATGTTCCGGCAGCTTGCAGGACTTGGCATCGAAACCGGCATTCTCCATCCGTGGGGCACGCAGCAAGGCTCCGTCACGCCCGTAGGCCCAAGCATGGTAGGAACACACAAACCGTTTGGTGTTGCCGCGACCCTCTGCCAAGGGCATGCCTCGGTGGCGGCACACATTTGCCATGACGCGCACGCTCTGATCATCGCCGCGTACCACCAGCAACGGCTCATTCAGAAGCTGGGCAGTAAAGAAATCGCCCGGTTCGGGAATTTCGTCGACCCGACCCAGACAATGCCAGCCGGTGCGCAGAACGGTACGCGCTTCATGTTCGAATTGCTCCTGCGACGTATAGAACGCACCGGGCATGCCCATCGGTCGATCCACGGGCAGGGCGGCCAGGTCTTGAAGCTTCGTACGCAGATAGGTCATCCCAGCCTCCCTCTTGTTCATGGAATCATGCGTCCCCTGGAACGCCGTAGGATGGCGCGGCACCGGGATCGAGCGCGCGGCGCACGTAATCGTTCAGTTGCGGTTTGTAGATATCCCAGGCAGTCGCGACCGCCTCGATAGGACAATCTTCGGTCCAGTCGCAGCGCAGGTCAGCCACAGGCCAGCTCACCTTGTCGACCAGCATCATACCAGCAGAATGTACAGGCCCGGCCTCCCCCCCGGCGGACAGCCCTGCGCGCATGGCGGCGATCAGCCGGTCGCCCAGATGGCCCTCGGAGGTTTCGAATGCAAGAACAATGGCTGCAGGCACCCCATCATGGGCCAGCAGATTGCCACCTGATGCAACATCTTTACCCTGCGCCTCGTTCCAGTTGCCCAGCACGTTCTGGCCAGAGTGTATGGCGGTGGTCCCCTGACCATCAATCGCCAGAAGTTGCCGGTATGCGATATGCGTAGCTTCGCCTGCAATCTGGCGCACCGCCGCCTCAGCAGAGGCGCCCCGTTCCATCAGGTCCAGCGTCTTTGGCCCTAGGCTGGGGTCAGTGACATTCTGACTGGCGACAGCCCCCACACCGGCTCGCGCAAAAGCGCAGCGGGCCGCAACGGCCGGAGAGGAAGAGGAGATTGCCATGCCGAACATGCCGGTCTTGGCGCAGCGCGCCACGAGTGAGAACGTCATCGGCCTAATCCGGGATCACGGCGGTGGCGTCGATTTCCACCAGCCATTCGGGCCGCGCGAGGGCCTGCACAACCAGCCCGGTCGAGACTGGGTGTACGCCTTTGATATATTCGCCCATGGTGCGATACACCGCCTCGCGGTGGCGCACATCGGTGATGTAGACGACGACCTTGACCAGATGCGCCATCTCTCCCCCTGCTTCCTCGATCAATTGCTTGATGTTCTGCATCACCTTGTGGGTCTGCTCGGCCGGGTCGTGACTGTCGATGTTCTTCGCATCATCCAGATTCTGTGGGCACTGCCCGCGCATCCAGACAGTGCGTCCGCCGCGCGTGACAACAACTTGGCATAGGTCATTATCAAGCGCCTGCTCAGGGTAAGTATCGGCGGTATTGAATGTGCGGATACGGGTGTGGGCCATGCTAAGACGAGCTCCCTGCGTCGATTCGGGCCATAAGATACTTTGCAAAGTCGTAGTTCGGGCGTTCCAGGTGGCTCAGATGGCCGGGTGTCGCCACTTCTGAACATAGGCCACGATAGACTTTTTCAGTGCAGCCGCGATCCTCGACATTCACCTCATCCAGAAGTGTCTTGAGCGCGGTAAAGTTATCCTGCGCATCCGGATCAGCTGCAAAATCGTTCGACATACCGCCGCCGAAACGAATGTGCACCTGACCTGGCCCCTTGGGATGCAGGGACAGATACCAAAAGTATCCCGGTGTCAGCGTGATCATCAAGCTTGGGTAGAGCGCCAGCAGATAGGTCGTACGCCTTGCGTCGCCTTCCAGCCGGTCATTGCTGGGATGCGCCATGGCGATCCGCAGGGATTCATCCTTTAGGATCGTATGATAGTTGAAAGCCGCATGCCCCGGCGGACAGATCATGTCTTCAAGCCTGGACAGACCCCCGATCGTTCCGGCGTGACACACCGGCAAATGGTAACTTTCCATAAAATTCTCGGCCAGCACCTTCCAGTTGGTGTCCCAGACATGTTCTTCGTAGAACGCCTCCGAATAGTTTGCCATGTCATAGCCTTCGATCTTCGCCGCCACTTCGGCCAGCTGTGCGGCCACCGGGGTGGCCTCCGGATCAAGACAGACAAACACCCACCCCAGCCATTCTTCGCACCGGACCTGCGGCAGCGCATATTGGTCTTTGCAAAAGCCCTCATTCTTGGTCATCGCAGGCGCGCCGCGCAGCTTGCCATCAAGGTTGTAGGTCCAGGCATGATAGGGACAGACAATCGTTTTGGCGTTGCCACGCCCATGCAAGAGGGTCGACATACGGTGAAGGCAGACGTTGCTCATTGCACGCAAATCGCCGTCGCGGTCGCGAAGCACCACGATGGGCTGGCCTGCCAATTCGCACGCCACATAATCTCCCGGAGCCGACAGCGCATCGGCACGGCCGACACAATACCAATCCTTGCGAAAGATATACTCCAGTTCCGCGTCGACAAAGCTCTGTTCGGTGTAAACCTCGGTGGGCATCGCCCGCGCGCGTTCAAAGGGGACCGACGTGTTCTCGCGCAGGGCGGCGATGGGATCAATATGGTCTTTGGGCATGAACAAACCTCCAGAGCCGAGTCGCGTTCGGCAACCGCATTTTCATATTGAGGCGGCTGTTGCTGGAAACAAACCGTATGTCTACCTTACCAACAGTTAGATTAAATCTAATCGACATAAGATAAAGCAAAATCAATGTTGCTCAGCGAATGGGGTCGATTGCAATCCACGCGGTCCCCCGGATTTGGGCACAAGAAAAGGTGACGCGATGGAAAAGTTCGACACCGTAGTTATAGGGGCAGGCCAGGCGGGCATCGCCACCAGTGAACATCTGCGCGCCCTAGGCATTGATCATGTCGTGCTGGAACGGGGCCGTATCGCCGAACGCTGGAGAAGCGAGCGGTGGGATTCGCTTGTCGCAAACGGGCCAGCCTGGCATGATCGCTTTCCCGGCATGGCGTTTTCCTGCGATGGCGATGTCTTCGCGGACAAGGAGTGCGTCGCCCGGTATTTTGAAGACTATGCCAAAATGATTGACGCGCCCGTGCGCACCGGTGTCACGGTCGAGCGCGCTCGCCCCCATGCCGACCGCGCAGGCTTTCTGGTTGAGACGTCCCAAGGCACTTTCGACGCGCGCAATCTTATCTGTGCCACGGGACCGTTTCAGAAACCGGCGATCCCACCAATCATCCCCGAGACCTCTGACCTCACGCAGATGCATTCGACTGCTTATCGCAATCCCGATGCTTTGCCCGACGGCGCCGTTCTGGTCATCGGTGGGGGCTCATCAGGGTCGCAAATCGCTGCAGAGTTGCACGATGCCGGGCGCAAGGTTTTCTTTTCGATCGGCCCCCACGACCGCCCCCCTCGCCGCTATCGCGGGCGTGACAATGTCTGGTGGCTGGGCGTTCTGGGTATCTGGAATATGGATACACCCGCACCCGGCACCGAACATGTGACCATAGCCGTCAGCGGGGCGCATGGTGGGAAAACCGTGGATTTCCGGCTCCTTGCCGAACGCGGCATTACCCTGTTGGGGATGTCGTCAGGATATGAAGACGGTGTTCTGCACATCGCGAATGACCTGAAAACGAATCTTGATGCAGGGGACGCGAACATGCTGTCCCTGCTTGAGGCAGCAGACGCCTATATCAAACGCACCGGCATCGACTTGCCGCCAGAGCCTGAGGCATGGGTGATACCAGACGATCCGGACTGTGTTTCAAACCCGGTCCGAGCGCTGGACCTAAGCGAAAACAACATCGGCACAGTTATCTGGGCGACCGGGTTCCAGTTCGATTATGACTGGCTGGAAGCAGATACGCTGGACGACCGGGGCAGCCCGATCCATCAGCGCGGAATCTCTGCCGTGCCGGGGCTCTACTTCGTCGGCTTGCCCTGGCAATCGCGCCGCGGATCGTCGTTTATCTGGGGCGTTTGGCATGACGCCAAGTTCATCGCCGACCAAATCGCTATCCAGGAAAACTATCTGGCCTATCGACCAACTGCATCCTCATGACCGTCGCTACAGAAGCGGATGCAAAAACGGTCTGAACAGCAATCTGCAAACACATTGAGGTGCGTTCGCAACTGTGTCTCTCAGAGGTCGTTCGGTTGGTCTGAACAGTATCGAGCCAGTTCGTAAGTGGATTTCCCGCTCGGTTATGTCGACCGGGATTGGTGAGGACGGGTTGAGATATGCCTGATGGGGTGTCTGCCCGTCCAGCGATGAATGCGGTATCCTTCTCCACCCGCCAGCTCATGAGAACGCCCAAAAAACCGCACGGACGTGCGAATTTTGTACAGGTTTTGTACGAGATTTCGGTCGTTTTCGGATAGTTTGGCGGAAACGAAACGGGCGTTTCTGCAAGCTTCGGCAAAACCCTTGCAGATAAGCCATATTTTTTCAGGTGGTTTTGGTGACCCCGGCAGGATTCGAACCTGCAACCTGCCCCTTAGGAGGGGGCTGCTCTATCCAATTGAGCCACGGGGCCTCCGACCCCTCTCTACCGGGCTTTGACGGGCTTGTCATCGGCCTATCGCTAGCAGTTGAACCTTGCCTGCCGTTCGCGCTAGCATCGCTGCAAAACCCCTTGAAGCAGGTGCCCCCTTGACAGCAGATACCAAACGTCCGCTCACCCTTCGCGATGTCTCCGAAGCTTCGGGGGTTTCCGAGATGACCGTCAGCCGGGTGTTGCGAAATCGCGGGGATGTGTCCGACGCAACCCGCGCCCGGGTTCTCGCCGCGGCCAAGGAGTTGGGTTATGTCCCCAACAAGATCGCCGGCGCACTGGCCTCGAACCGGGTCAACCTCGTGGCGGTGATCATCCCGTCGCTGTCGAACATGGTGTTCCCCGAGGTGCTGACCGGCATCAATCAGGTGCTCGAAGATACCGAGTTGCAACCGGTGGTCGGCGTCACCGACTATCTCCCCGAGAAAGAGGAGAAGGTGCTGTACGAGATGCTCTCGTGGCGCCCCTCGGGCGTGATCATCGCGGGGCTTGAGCATTCCGAGGCGGCGCGCGCCATGCTGGATGCCGCCGGGATCCCGGTGGTCGAGATCATGGACAGCGACGGCAAGCCGGTGGATGCGATGGTGGGGATTTCGCACCGCCGCGCCGGGCGCGAGATGGCGCAGGCGATCCTGAAGGCAGGCTATCGCCGGATCGGTTTTATGGGCACCAAGATGCCGCTCGACTATCGCGCCCGCAAACGGTTCGAAGGATTCACCGAGGTGCTGGGCAAGAACGGGGTCGAGATCGAGGATCGCGAGTTCTACTCCGGCGGCTCGGCGCTGGCCAAGGGGCGCGAGATGACGCAAGCCATGCTGGAACGCTCGCCAGACCTCGATTTCCTCTATTACTCCAACGACATGATCGCTGCGGGTGGTCTGCTCTATCTGCTGGAACAGGGGATCGACATTCCCGGCCAGATCGGACTTGCCGGCTTCAACAATGTAGAGCTTCTCCAAGGCCTGCCGCGCAAACTGGCCACGATGGATGCCTGCCGGCTGGAGATCGGGCGCAAGGCGGCCGAGATCATCGCCAAACGGCTCGAAGACCCCGAGGCCGAGATCGAGACGCGCATCACGCTGGAGCCCAAGATCAGCTATGGCGACACGCTGAAACGGCGCTGAACACGTGGCGCTGCAACGGCTCGACAACCGCGCGGCGCGGGCGCTGTTCCTGGACCGGCACGGGTTGGCGGAACAGCCCAGCGGACCGGCACGCGGGGTCGCTCTGCTCGAGTTGATCACCCGGCTCGGCTTTGTGCAGCTTGACAGTATCAACACCGTGGCGCGGGCGCATGACCTGATCCTGTTCTCGCGCCGCCCCTCCTATCGCCCGCCCGATCTGAAGCGGCTGTACGAGCAGGACCGGGCATTGTTCGAACATTGGACCCATGACGCCGCCGTCATCCCGATGGCCTTCTACCCGCATTGGCATATGCGGTTTCAGCGCGATGCAGAGATGCTGCGCGCAAGGTGGAAGAACTGGCGCCGCGACGGGTTCGAGGGCAAATTCGCCGCCGTGCTCGACCATATCCGCGATCACGGGCCGGTCGGTTCCTCCGATGTCGGCAAGGACGAGGAAAAGACCTCGGGCGGCTGGTGGGACTGGCATCCCTCCAAGACCGCGCTGGAGTATCTGTGGCGCTCGGGCGCGCTGACGGTGATCGGGCGCGACGGGTTTCAGAAACGCTATGATCTGACCGAGCGGGTGATCGAAGACCATCTGCGCCCCGGTGCGCTGGACCATGATCCCGAGGCAACGGTGGATTGGCTGTGTAACGCCGCCCTTGACCGGCTGGGTTTTGCCACCACGGGCGAGCTGGCCGCTTTCTGGGACAGCTCCAGCCCGGCCGAAACCCGCAACTGGGCGGCTGGGGCCGAAGCGCGGGGCGAGGTCGAAACCATCGAGATCACCTGTGCCGATGGCAGCCTGCGCAAGGTGCTCGCGCGGCCCGATGTATTGGACCAAGCCATCGCCGTGCCACCCGCGCCGGGCCGTATCCGCGTGCTCAGCCCGTTCGACCCGGCGCTGCGCGACCGCAAACGCGCCGAGCGGCTCTTTGGTTTTCACTACCGGATCGAGGTCTTCGTGCCCGAACCCAAACGGGTCTATGGCTATTATGTTTTCCCGCTGCTCGAAGGCGACAGGCTGATCGGGCGCATCGACATGAAGGCGCATCGTGATTGTGGAGAGCTTCGGGTGCGCGCGCTCTGGCCCGAACGCGGGCTGCGCTGGTCGCCCGCCCGTACCCGGCGGCTGGAGGCCGAACTGGACCGCATCCGCCGCCTGGCCGGGGTTGAACAGGTCATCCTTGCCAAGGACTGGCTGCGCGACCCTCTCTGAACATCGCATCGCCGTTGCTTCTTTCTGGTCCGAAATACTCCCGCCGGAGGCATCCGGCAGTGCGGCGCACAGGAAAGGCCAGAGCAGATATCAGGCGGTTTTCCAGCGCGCCGACAAGGAGCGTGCGGTCTGCGCCAGCAGCATGACATCCAGACCCACCGCCAGAAACTGGGCGCCCATCTCCAGATAGGCCTGGGTCGCCTCTTCATTGGTGCCCAGGATGCCCGGCGCCTTGCCTGCGGCGCGGATGCGGGCCATCGCATCTGCGACGACGGCGCGCACCTCTGGGGCGGCGCTGTTACCCTGGAAACCCATGTCGGTGCTCAGATCGGCCGGGCCGATGAACACGCCGTCCACGCCCTCGACCGTCAGGATCTCGTCCAGCGCCGCCATGCCGGCGCGGTTCTCGACCTGCACCAACAGACAGATTTCCTGATCGGCGGTCTGGATATACTCGCTGACGCTGCCGAACCGGCTGGCCCGGGCGGCGGTGGCGCCGACACCACGCACACCGGTCGGTGGATAGCGGCAGGCGCGCACCAGCTGGCGGGCCTGATCCGCGCTTTCCACGATCGGCACCAGCACGGTTTGCGCGCCGGCGTCCAGCGCCTGCTTGATGATCCAGTCCTCACCCACCGGCACCCGCACCACCGGATGCGACGGGCTGGCTGCCAAAGCGGTCAGCTGGTCGCGGATCGAGCGGATGTCATTGGGCGCATGTTCGCCATCCACCACCAGCCAGTCGAACCCGCAGGTCCCCATTACCTCGGCGACAATTGGTTCGGCAAAACTCATCCAGCAACCGATCTGGCGCCTGCCTTCGGCGAGGGCCTGCTTGAACGGGTTCTTGGGCGCGGGCATGGGGGTCTCCTCTGGTCGGGTCCTGGCGGCGAGCCTGCGTCAGCGCGCGGGCTCTGTCCAGCACTCAGGGCAGTGCGCGGGCGATTTCGGTGATCACGTCAAAGGCCATGCCCACGTCCTCCTCGGTGGTTTCGAATTGGCCGGCCTGAAACCGGATCACCAGCGCACCATCGACGCGGGTCTGGGTCAGATAGATACGCCCGTCATCGTTGATGGCGTTGACCAGCCGAAGGTTCAACGCGTCCAGGTCGGCCCCATCGCGCCGATAGCGAAAGGTCCAGAGCGACCACATCGGCGGCGTCACCATCTCGAAATCCGGTTCGGCGGTAAGCCGGTCATGCAATGCGCCCGACCAGGCGATATGGTTGCGCAACCTCTGGCGCAGCCCCTCCATCCCATAGCTGCGCATCAGGAACCACAGTTTCAGCGCCCGGAACCGGCGGCCCAGCGGCACCGACCATTCCGAATAGTTGATGATCCCATCGCGTCCGTGGGTCTTGAGATACTCTGGCTGGATCGCCAGCGTGCGCACCAGATCGTCGGGGTTTTTCAGGAAATGCGCCGAACAGTCGAACTGTACCCCCAGCCATTTATGCGGGTTGAACACGATACTGTCGGCGCGCGCGATGCCGGACCAGTAATGGCGGAACTCGGGGCAGATCATCGCCGACCCGGCCCAGGCCGCGTCCACATGAGTATAAAGGCCGTATTTCTCGGCCACGTCCAGACAGCGGTCCACCGGATCGGTGGCACCGGTGCCGGTGCCACCCACACACAGGATCAGGCCCGCCGGATGCCGCCCAGCCGCCAGATCGGCCTTGATCGCGGCCTCCAGCGCGTCGGGGTCCATGCCGCGCCAGTCGCCCTTGATCGGTATCCGAACCAGATTGTCCTGGCCGATCCCGGCGACCCAGATGGCGCGATCGACCGAGGTATGAACCTCGGACGAGCAATAGATCCGCAGCGGTTTCTGACCGAACAGGCCCTGCCGGTTCCCCTGCCAGTTCAGCGCCTTTTCCCTGAGCGTCAGCACCGCCGCCAGCGTCGCCGACGAGGCGCTGTCCTGGATCACGCCCGCGAAGCCTTCGGGCAGGTCCAGCGCCTGGCGCAGCCAGTCCATCATCCGCGTTTCCATCTCGGTCGCGGCGGGAGAGGTCTGCCACAACATGCATTGCGGCGCGATGGCCGAGGCCAGGAACTCGGCCAGCACCGAGGGCGCCGATGCGTTGGAGTTGAAATAGGCAAAGAAGCGCGGATGCTGCCAATGGGTGATGCCGGGCATCACGATATCCTCGAAATCGCGAAAGATATCCTCCATCGCTTCGGGCGTCTCGGGCGGTGTTGCGGGCAAGGCGTTCAGGATCGCGCCCGGCTCGGTCCGGGCGCGCACCGGTCGTTCGCCCACGGTCAGGTGATAGTCCTGCGTCCAGTCGGCGACCCGTCGGCCCCAATCGGCGAATTCATCCCATTTCATCTGTCATGTCCTCGCCTGCCCTCAAGGGGCAATGATTGGTTGCGCCTTGAGTTGGCTTGGCACCGGTTCGGCACTTTCAAAGGTTGATCCCTCTTCGAACCAGCTTTTCGGGGCGGGTGCCCCCCACAGGGTCTGGCGCTGCGGGTCGGTCAGCGACCAGCGGATCGGTTCGAGATCCGGGTCGACCGTCTGATAGTCCGAACAATAGATCTCGATCCGGTGCCCGTCGGGGTCGCGGACATACAGGAAAAAGGCGTTCGATATCCCGTGCCGCCCCGGCCCGCGCTCGATATTGGCGACATAACCGCTGGTGCTCATCAGATCGAGCAGGTCGATGATGTTGAGCGGAGTGGGGACCCAGAAGGCGGTGTGATGCAGGCGGGGACCCAGCCCGTTGGTAAAGGCGACATCATGCACACCGCCCTTGCGGTGCATCCAGGCGGCCCAGAGGCGGCCGCTTTCGTCATCTTCGGTATATTCGGTGACACGAAACCCCATCTCGCCGTAAAAGGCGACGCTGGCATCCACATCCGCCGAGAACATGTTGAAATGGTCGATCCTGAGCGGCTTCACGCCGTTATAAAGCCGGTATTTCTGGTGGATCGGCGGCAGCCGGTCCATCCGCACATAGAATTCCAGCGGAATGCCCCAGGGATCGCGGGTGCGCAGCGTGCGGCCCATATGGGGCCGCTCGACCCAGGCGGTGGGCAAAGATTTTTCGGCGAAAAATCTTTCGGCCCGCTCCAGATCCGGTTCGTCATAAAGTTTGAAGCCCAGCACACCTACATCCGCCGTATCGGCCTCAACCAGGACGATGCAGTGATGGCCGCGCTCTTCCATCGCGCGCAGATAGAGTCGCCCGGATTCTTCATGGGTGACCTGAAGGCCAAGGATATCGACATAGAAGGCACGACTGGCCGCAAGATCCCTTACCCGGTACTCCACATGGCTGAGCCGCACGATGTTGAAGGGCGGGTAGAGATTGGGCGCGGGGACGGGCATCGGGTTCTCCTGACTGTCGAGCGAGACCGGTTTCTCGATTTATTATTAACATGTGAAATTAATCTGGATTTGTCAAACTCGAACTCCAAAACAGGATGCGGACAATCCGACGTTGCGGGAAGGGGCGATTTCGGCGAAATTGGCCTATGAGTTCCGATTTGCCCAACACGTCCAGATCCTTGCCCATCGCGCTCCTGCGCGCGCGCGAACGGGTTATGCGCCCGGTGCGCGGTATTCTGATGGATGTGGGAATCACCGAGCAGCAATGGCGGGTCCTGCGGGTGCTCGAGGAGGAGGGGCCGCAAGACCCGACCCGAATCGCCGAAGGCGCCTGCCTGCTGCTGCCCAGCCTGACCCGGATTCTGCAGAAGCTGGAAGAGAAGCAGCTGATCGCGCGCCAGCCCGACCCGGGTGACGGGCGCAAGCAGATCGTCAGCATCACCCCGGGCGGCACCCAGATCATCCGCGACAATCAGGGCGCCAGCCAGGCCGTGTTCGAGGGTATTCAGGCGCAGATGGGGCCCGAACGCTATGAGATGCTGCTTGACCTGCTGAACGAGCTTTACCGCGACAAAGCTGATTGAATTCAAAGCCGTATCAGGAGTGCGTCAAATCTTGACAGAGGGTCCCTGCCGGAGAGGAGGGGGTTCTCTCCGGCAGGGTGGCCAGGCCAGGTGTAGCTGCGCCGCCTGACCCTTCCAGCAGCCCCAGACGTGATTGGTTACCGTCCGTAGCGCTGGTCACCGGAACGCGCGCGAGCTGGTAGGGGCAGCTCATTGCAACACTGTGCGGGACACGGGGGTTCAGCCCGACAGTGACGCGTTCCGAAGGCTAGAAGTCTTTAGTTCAATTTCTCTTCTTCCCCAGAAAGTCCTGCTATCCGTGATGGTGCAACCTGAATTGTAGCGTGTTGCGCGCCAATCGCAAGGATTGCGCGAATTTATGCCGATGCAATCCTCAGTTGCGGGCGATTTGCCGCGCACAGGGGTTTGGCGGGGCCTGCGGTGGCAAGAGTTGCCAGAACGAATGCAGCGCCTAAGATGGCCAAGGGCGAGGAGAGGGGACAAAATGAGTGAACAGCTGGGAACGCTGGAAGAATTGCCGCAGGACTATCGCGAACAGATGGCTGCGGCGGGTGTAGCACCGCTCTGGCCGATGATGCGCAACGTGCTCCCGCATGACGCACCACGGCCGGTGACGCGGGCGGGGCACTGGTCCTTTCCTGCTTTGCGCCCACTGCTGCTGCGTGCAGGCGAACTGACGCCGGTGGAAAAAGCCGAACGCCGGGTGCTGGTCCTGTCCGATCCGGGGCGCGGCACGGGTGCGATGCAGGCGACAGCGACCATTTATCTGGGTCTGCAACTCCTGTTGCCCGGAGAATCGGCGCCTGCGCATCGCCACACGCCCTCGGCGGTGCGGATCGTGGTCGAGGGGCTGGGCGGCTATACTGTGGTCGATGGCGAGCGCCTGCCGATGGAGCCGGGTGACCTGGTTCTGACGCCGGGCGGCGAATGGCACGATCACGGGCATGATGGGGACGAGCCGGTGATCTGGCTCGACGCGCTCGACCTGCCGCTGTTCGTGCAGCTCGAAGGGTCCTATGCGATCGAGGGCGAGTTGCAGGCGCAGCGCAACCGCCCCGATGCCAGTCAGGTCGAATACAGCGCCGCCGGGCTGGCCCCGTCGCGACGGCCGGGTCGGGGTGCGCGGCGCTATCCGATGATGCGCTATCCCTGGGCCGCGACCGAGACAGCGCTGCGCCAGATGGCGGCCTATGGCGAGGGCATTGCCGAGCTGGATTATATCAACCCCGAAACCGGCGAGGATGTGTTGACCGCGCTTGGCTTCACCGCAATGATGCTGACGGCGGGACAGGTCGAGACGCCGCCGCTGCGCTCCTGCTCTTCGGCCTTTCACGTGATCGCGGGCTCCGGGCGCAGTGAGATCGACGGGCAGGTAATCGAATGGGGTCCAAAGGACACGTTCACCGCGCCAGTCTTTGCGCGCATCCGGCATGAAGCGGAAAGCGAGGCGTTTATGGTCCGAATCCACGACCGGCCGCTGCAAGAGAAACTTGGTTACTACGAGGAACGCGCCAGATGAGCGACAGCCTGTTCACCCTTTCCCCGATCCCCGGCATCCCGGTCCGCGGGGAAAGCGCCACCTATCCGATCGGGCGCATCTTCTGCGTTGGCCGCAACTATGCCGCCCATGCCGCCGAGATGGGCAACGAGGTCGACCGCGAGGCGCCGTTCTATTTCACCAAATCCGCCGCCAATGCGATCCTGACCGGGGCCACCGTGCCCTATCCCCCTGGCACCGAGAATTTCCATTACGAGATGGAGCTGGCCTTTGCCATTGGCAAGCCGGTGTTCCGCGCCAGCCGGGCCGAGGCCTGGGACGCGGTCTATGCCTATGGCTGCGCGCTCGACATGACCCGGCGCGACCAGCAGATCCGCGAGCGCGACAAGAAACGCCCCTGGGACCTGGGCAAGGATGTCGAGAACGCGGCGGTCTTTGCGCCCCTGACCCGGGTGGCCGACTGGTCGCCTGAGGACGACAAGCGCATTCATCTTGAAGTGAATGGCGCGATAAAACAGGACGCCACCCTGGCCGAGTTGATCTGGAAGATCGACGAGATCGTCAGCCATCTGTCGGGCTATTACCATCTGCGCCCGGGCGATCTGGTGATGACGGGCACACCTGCCGGTGTCGGCCCGGTCGTCGCCGGGGATGTGATCACCGGCGGGATCGACGGGCTGGACCCGATCGCGCTGACGCTCGGCCCGGCAGAGTAACCCATGAGCGCAGAACGCATCCTGATCGCGGGCGGCGGCATCGGCGGGCTGGCCGCCGCGCTTGGCCTCGCCCGGCAGGGGCGGCGGGTGCTGGTGTTGGAAAAGGCCGCGCAGCTGGGTGAGATCGGCGCCGGAATCCAGCTGGGTCCAAACGCGTTTCACGCCTTTGACTATCTGGGTGTCGGCGATGCCGCCCGGGCGCTGGCGGTCTATATCGACAATCTGCGCCTGATGGATGCGATCACCGGTGTTGAGATCACACGTATTCCGCTGGACGATCCGTTCCGCGCGCGCATGGGCAACCCCTATGCGGTGGTGCATCGCGGCGATCTGCACGGCGTGTTCCTGCGCGCCTGTCAGGACAGCCCCCTGGTCGAGCTGCGCACCAGCAGCGCGGTGGTCGGTTATGAGCAGGACGGCACCTCGGCCACTGCCCTGTTGCAAGATGGCACGCGTGAAACCGGCGCGGCGCTGATCGGTGCGGACGGGCTGTGGTCGAAAGTGCGGGCGCAGATGCTGGATGACGGGCCGCCCCGCGTGTCGGGCCATACCACCTATCGCTCGGTCATCCCGGTCGAGGATATGCCCGAGGAGCTGCGCTGGAATGCGGCAACGCTCTGGGCCGGGCCGAAATGTCATATCGTCCATTATCCGCTGCAGGGCTGGCGCAGCTTCAACCTGGTGGTGACCTATCACAACGACGCACCCGATCCGGTGGCGGGTATGCCGGTCACTGCAGACGAGGTGCGCAAGGGGTTCGAACATGTCTCGCCCGTCGCGCGGCAGGTGATCGACAAGGGCCAGGATTGGAAGCTCTGGGTGCTGTGCGACCGCGACCCGGTGATGACATGGACCGAGGGGCGGGTTGCGCTGTTGGGGGACGCGGCCCATCCGATGCTGCAATATTTCGCCCAGGGCGCCTGTATGGCGATGGAGGACGCGGTTCGCCTGTCGGCCCTGGTGGGCGAAGGCGGCGAGATCGAAACCCTGTTGCGACGTTATCAGGACAGCCGGCGCCTGCGCACCGCGCGCGTGCAATTGCAGTCGCGGGAGATCGGCGAACATATCTATCACCCGGATGGCGCCCATGCGGCGCTGCGCAATGCGATGATGAGCGCCAAGACGCCCGAAGAGTGGTACGATTCGATCGAGTGGCTTTATGGGGGCACCGGCCTGACCGGCGCCGTCTGAGGGGAGATGTAAGCAATATATTGCAAATATAGCTGCTTTGCGCATTATATTGCTTAGAGAAGGTCAAAGGGAGGACAACATGACCTATCGGAGAAAGATTCTGGGCCTGATCGGCGGCGCCGCGGTAGCGGCTCTGGCGACCGGGTTCAGCGCCGGCACCGCGCTGGCGCAAGAGGTGACGCTGAAACTGCACCAGTTCCTGCCGGCACAGGCCAATGTGCCGAAACTGGTGCTGGATGTCTGGGCCGACGGCGTCGAAAAGGATTCGGGTGGTCGCATCAAGGTCGAGCGCTATCCCTCGATGCAGCTGGGCGGCAAGCCGCCCGAGCTGATGGATCAGGCCATCGACGGCGTGGCCGATGTGGTCTGGACCGTGGTCGGCTATACGCCGGGCCGCTTCCCCTCGACCGAGGTGTTCGAGCTGCCCTTCATGATGACCAACGCGCGCGCGGTCAGCCATGCCTACTGGGAAATGTTCGAAAAGCATATGAAGGATGACGAGTTCAAGGATGTGCATATCCTGGGTACATGGGTGCATGGGCCGGGCATGATCCACACCGCCGATCCGGTGGAAACCCCCGCCGACCTGCAAGGCATGAAAATCCGCGGCGGCTCGCGCTCGGTCAACTCGCTGCTGACCAAGCTGGGCGCCACCCCGGTCGGCATGCCGGTGCCGGCAGTGCCCGAAGGCCTGAGCAAGGGCGTGATCGACGGCACCACCATCCCGTGGGAGGTGACCACCGCGCTCAAGGTTCCGGAGCTGGTCGAGAACCATACGGAATTCGAGGGCCGCGCGCTTTATACGCTGACCTTCGTGCTGGCGATGAACAAGGCCAAGTATGACAGCCTGCCCGACGATCTGAAGGCGGCGGTCGACAAGAATTCGGGCCTCGAATTCTCGGTCTTTGCCGGTGGGACACAGGCCGATGCCGATGGTCCGGCGCGTCAGGTGGCCGAGGATCTGGGCAACAACATCATCACCATCGATGCCGCAGGGGTCGAGGAATGGCGTGCCCTGGCCCAGCCCATTTATGACGAATGGCTGGCTGATATGGACTCCAAGGGCAAGGACGGCAAGGCGCTTCTCGAAGAGGCGCAGATGCTGATCGAGAAGTACACGCCGCAATATTCCAACTGATCCGGCAATTGCCAACGGATACGGCGCGCTCTGCGCCGTATCCGCCAGGCGGCCCGAAACCGACCGAGGACCGATGCATAAACTGATGACGGGGTTGGCCAGAACGCTGGCCATCGTCGGTGGGATCGTGCTGAGCCTTCTGATCCTGCTGACCTGCGCCTCTATCCTGGGCCGTTTGTTGAACGGCTTTTTCCATGGCGATTTCATGCAATCGGCGGCCCCCGGCCTGGCCGATTGGGCCATCGGAATCGGTATCGGCCCGGTCAACGGCGATTTCGAACTGGTCGAGGCCGGGGTCGCCTTTGCCATCTTCTGCTTTCTGCCGCTCTGCCAGATCACCGCCGGGCATGCCTCGGTCGATATTCTGGCCAATACCTTCAGTCGGCGGGTGAACCGGTTTCTGCGGATGGTGACCGAGGTGATTTTTGCCGCCGTACTGGTTCTGATCGCGTGGAAACTGTTCGATGGCATGATGAGCAAGCGCGCCTATGCCGAGACAACCTTTCTGCTGCAGTTCCCGATCTGGTGGGCCTATGCGCTCAGTTTTGTCGCGGCTTTCGCGGCGGCGCTGGTCGGAGTCTATATGGGGGCGGTGCGCAGCTATGAATGCTTTAGTGGCCGTATCCTGGTCTGGGACGGGGTGGAGGCGACACAGTGAGCGCGCTTGAGATCGGCATCGCCTCGTTTCCCGCCCTGATGGTGCTGATCTTTCTGAGGGTGCCCATCGGGCTGGCCATGTTCCTGGTCGGGCTTGTCGGGCTGGTGCTGGTAACCGACGGCACCCAGGTCGCCTTTGCGCGGCTCAAGAACGAGACCTATACGACCTTTTCCAGCTATTCGCTGACCATCGTGCCGATGTTCCTGCTGATGGGCCATTTCGCCACGCTGGGCGGCATGTCCACCGCGCTGTTCAAGGCTGCCGAGGGCTGGCTGGGCCATCGCAAGGGCGGTATCGCCATGGCCTCGATCGGGGCTTGCGCCGGGTTTGGCGCCATCTGCGGTTCGTCCCTGGCGACGGCGGCCACCATGGGCCGCGTCGCCCTGCCGGAACTGCGCCAATACGGCTATGCGGGCGGGTTTTCCACCGCGACGCTGGCGGCGGGCGGCACGCTGGGCATCCTGATCCCGCCCTCGGTGGTGTTGGTGATCTATGCCATCCTGACCGAACAGAATATCGCCAAGCTGTTCCTGGCCGCCTTCATACCCGGCATCATGGCGGCGCTGGGCTATGTCCTTGCCATCTCGGTCTATGTGCGGCTTTACCCCGACAGCGCCGGCACGCGCCCAGCGGTCCCCTATGGCGAACGGTTTGCGGCCCTGTTGCAGGTCTGGCCGGTGCTGCTGGTCTTTGGTCTGGTGGTGGGCGGCATCTATCTGGGCTGGTTCACCCCGACCGAAGGCGCCGCCGTGGGCGCGCTGGGCACCGGGGTGATTGCCTGGCTGAATGGCGGGCTGACCCGCACCAGCCTGGCCGAGAGCTTTCTGGTCACCGCGCGTTCCACCGCGATGATCTTTTTCATCGTGCTGGGCGCGGCCTTTTACAACGGCTTCCTTGCCCTGACCCAGGTGCCGCAGGAACTGTCGAATTTCGTGGTCAGTCAAGGGTACAGCCCATGGGTGGTGCTGGCGCTGATCCTTGCTTTCTACCTTGTGTTCGGCTGCCTGATGGACAGCCTCAGCATGATCCTGCTGACCATCCCGATCTTCTTTCCGGTGATCTCGGCGATGGATTTCGACCTGGTCTCGTTGGCCACGATGCAGGCCGATGCGGCAATGGAGGTGCTGAAGGCGGGCGTGCCCGAAGCGATGAGCGCCGAGACGCTGGCAGGCATCAAGGACGCCATCGCCAGTGGTGCTGAACTGACCCGCGAGCAAATGAAAGAGCTGGGCATCCGCGTTACCCGTGGCATGGCCAACCGGGCCGAGGCCGAACATGTGGCGATCTGGTTCGGCATTCTGGTGCTGATCGTGGTCGAGGTCGGGTTGATCACGCCGCCGGTGGGGATGAACCTGTTCATCATCAACGCGATGGACCGGACCACCCGCATGGCCGACACCTACAAGGCGGTGATGTTCTTTGTCGGTTCGGACATCGTGCGCGTGATCATTCTGGTCGCGTTCCCCGCGATCACGCTGTTTCTGCTGCCGGGATAGGCGCCACCGCCGCCCGGTCCGATGACCCCGACCCCGGCCGCCGCCGGGCGGGGCGGCTTTGGGAGGCGCGCATGACGCGATATCTGGACCATGAGGTAGAGGCCGCGCAGCGCGCGGACGGCACCATCCTGCTGCGCTCGGCCCATGCGCCTGTGACACCGATTGCCCGTACCACCGACTGGCTGCACCGCTGGGCGGCAGAGACACCAGACGCGGTATTCCTGGCCGAGCGCAGCGGTGCCGGCTGGCGCGAACAGAGTTATGGCGAGACATTGGGCCGGGTGCGGGCGCTGGCCGCCGGGCTGCTGGCATGCGGGCTGGAGCCGGGTGACCGTATCCTTGTCGTCTCGGGCAACAGCGTCGATCACGGCACTCTGGCACTGGCCGCGCAATATGTCGGGCTGGTGATCGTGCCGGTGGCCGAGCAATACGCCCTGATCCCCGGCGCGCTGAAGCAGCTGCACCATATCATCGGCCTGATCGACCCGGCCATGGTCTATGCCGAGGACGGCGCGCAATTCGCCGCCGCCCTGGCGATGGAGGAGACGGCAGGCCGCCGCATCGTCGTCGGGCGCAATCTCGCGCCGGGCATGACCCTGCTGGGCGAGTTGGAACGCGAGAGTGGCGATATCTCGGGCGCCGCCGATGCGGTCGGCCCCGATACGGTGGCCAAGATCCTGATGACCTCGGGCTCGACCTCGCATCCCAAAGGGGTGCTGACCACACAAGGCATGCTCTGCGCCAATCAGGCGCAATATGCCCGTGCCCTGCCGTTCCTTACCGAACGCCCGCCCCGGCTGGTGGATTGGCTGCCCTGGAACCATGTCTTTGGCGGATCGAACAATTTCAACCAGATGCTGGCCTTTGGCGGTGCGCTTTACATCGACGGGGGCAAACCCGCCCCGGCGCTGATCGGCAAGACATTCGAAAACAATCGCCTGATGAACGGCACCATCGCCTATAACGTGCCGGTGGGCTTTGCCCAGTTGCGCGACGAGATGCGCCGTGACCCGGCGTTGAAGCATCACTTCTTCGCCGACCTGGACATGTTGTTCTATGCCGGTGCCTCGCTGTCGGCGGATGTCTGGCGCGACCTCAGCGAGATGGCCGCCGAGGTGCGTGACACCCAACCGCTGATCACCACCTGCTGGGGCATGACCGAGACCGCGCCGGCCTGTATTTTCCAGCACGTTCCCGCCAATCTGCCAGGCATCATCGGGGTGCCGCTGACCGGAGTGACCGCCAAACTGGTGCCGGCGGATGGCGACCGGTTCGAGCTGCGCGTCGCGGGTCCCAATGTCTTTGCCGGTTACTTTCGCGATCCGGAGAAAACCGCCGCCGCCTTTGATGACGAGGGGTATTTCTGTACCGGCGACGCGGTGGCGATGGTCGATGCCAGGGATCTGTCGCAGGGGCTGCGGTTCGAGGGGCGGTTGGCCGAAGACTACAAGCTGGCCACCGGTATCTGGGTGCGCGCCTCGGCCCTCCGGCTCGAAGTGCTGGCCGCGCTGGCGCCGCTGGCGGCCGATGTGGTGCTGACCGGTGAGGGCGCGGCCGAGATCGGCTTGCTGATCCTGCCCACACCCGCGCTGGCCACGGGGCTCGCGGCGGAGGGCGGCGTGCTACGTCCCGGCGCCATGGCTGACGAGATCGCCGACCGCCTGTCGCGGCTGAACGCGGATCGCGGCAGCTCTGCCCGGATCGCGCGGGCGCTGATTCTGTCGGACCCGCCATCCATGGCCGAAGGAGAGGTCACTGCCAAAGGCAACCTGAACTTTCGCAAGTTGCTGGAAAGGCGCGCGGAAATCGTATCCCGTCTGTATGGCGATGATGATGAGGCGAGAATTGATGTGCATTAAGTTGCATAAATTGGAACTCCAGTTTAGCAATATCTTGCATAAATGTGTTTGGGATGCATGATGGTGCCGCCGGAGAGAGGCGCGCGCGGGAGTGGGAGAGGAGGCCCGCCCGCGCGCTGCCCCGGCCATCACCGGGAGGAGGCAGAATGAGCGCAAACGCCGCGCATTACTTTGTGGACCGCCATGTCGAAGAGGGGCGTGGCGCGCGCCCGGCCTTTCGCGAGGCCGCCGGAGCGCGGCGCCGGCAAAGCTATGGCGAACTGGCCCGCGACAGCGGCGCGGTTGCCGGTGCCCTCGCTCGCGCGGGCATCCCGCGCGAGGCGCGCGCAGCGATGCTGGTGCTGGATCAGCTGGAATTTCCCGCCCTGTTCTGGGGCTGCCTCAAGGCGGGCGTGGTGCCGGTGCCGCTGAACACGCTGCTGGCCACCTCGGTCTACGAGGTGATCCTGAACGACAGCCGCGCCTCGATCCTGTTTGTCTCGGAAGAGCTCTGGCCGGTGGTGCAGCCCGCCGCGCTGGCCTCGCCGCATCTGACCCGGATCGTGGTGATCGGCGCCGCGCCCGATGGCACCCAGAGCTATGCGGATTTCGTGCAGGGTGCCGATATCCTGCCTGCGGTCGAGGTCTCGCCCGACGATGTGGCCTTCTGGCTCTATTCCTCGGGGTCAACCGGACAGCCCAAGGGGGTGCGGCATGTACATGCCAGCCTCAAGGCCACCGCCGACAGCTATGGTGCGCGGGTGCTGGGGATCGAACCGGATGACCTGGTCTACTCGGCGGCCAAGCTGTTCTTTGCCTATGGGCTGGGCAACGGCATGACCTTTCCGATGTCGGTCGGGGCCGAGACCATCCTGTTCAACGGGCGTCCAACGCCGGACGGCGTGCGCGATATCATCGCCACCGAGAAACCAACCGTGTTCTGTGGGGTGCCAACGCTGTATGCCGCGATGGTTGCCATGCTCGACCGCGAGGGCGTGCCGGACGTGACGCTGCGCCGCTGTATCTCGGCAGGCGAGGCGCTGCCGGAAGAGATCGGCCGGTCCTGGCACCGGCAATGGGGGGTCGACATTCTGGATGGCGTCGGCTCGACCGAGATGCTGCATATCTTTCTGTCGAATGCGCCGGGCGACGTGGTCTATGGCACCTCGGGCCGACCGGTGCCGGGATACGAGGTGCGGCTGGTGGACGAAAGCGGCGCCGATGTCGGGCCCGGAGGCTTGGGAGAGCTGCTGGTGCGCGGTGCCTCGGCGGCGGACGGGTATTGGAACAAGCGCGACAAGAGCCGCGCCACCTTCGAGGGGGAATGGACCCGAACGGGTGACAAGTACGAGCTGACGTCCGATGGCCGCTATGTCTATTGCGGGCGCACTGACGACATGTTCAAGGTCTCGGGCATCTGGCTGTCTCCGTTCGAAGTGGAACAGGCGCTGGTCGCGCATCCCGCCGTACTGGAGGCGGCGGTGGTGGCGGCGCGCGACGCTGACGGGCTCGAGAAACCCAAGGCTTTCATCGTGCTCAAGGCGGCAGAGACCGAAGGGCTGGCAGATACCTTGCGCGACTTCGTCAAGGAGAAGGTGGGCAAGTGGAAATACCCCCGCTGGATCGAATTCGTCGAGGACCTGCCCAAGACCGCCACCGGCAAGATACAGCGGTTCAAATTGCGTGAGGGAGGCTGAGCGATGGACTGGAGTGCAAACCCCGCCGACAAGCTGCGCATTGATGAAGTGGGATTGGAATATGCCTGCCACGGCCCGGCGCCCGGTGACGCCCCGACCCTTGTGCTGCTGCACGAGGGGCTGGGTTGCGTGGCGATGTGGCGGGATTTTCCCGCGCAGCTTGCTGCGCGCACCGGGCTGGGCGTGCTGGTCTATTCGCGGCAGGGCTATGGCGGATCGGACCCGGTTACCCGGCCCCGGCCGCTGGATTTCCAGACCCGCGAGGCGCTGGAGGTGCTGCCCGCCATACTCGATGCCGCCGGTATCCGTCAGGCGATCCTGCTTGGCCATTCCGACGGTGCCACCATCGCCGCGATCCATGCCGGCAGTGTGGCTGGTCACCGGATACGCGGCGTGATCCTCGAGGCGCCGCATTTCTTTACCGAGCCGGGCGGGCTGGCCTCGATCACCGAGGCGCGCGCGGCCTATGAAAGCGGCGATCTGAAACAGAAACTGGCGCGCTATCACGCCGATCCCGATGGGGCCTTTCTGGGCTGGAACGACGCCTGGCTGGATCCCGGTTTCGCCACCTGGAACGTGGCCGAGGTGATCGACTATATCCGGGTGCCGATCCTGGCCATTCAGGGTCGGCAGGACCAATACGGCACGCTTGCCCAGATCGAAGAGATCGAGAGCCGCGCCTATTGTCCGGTGGATACGCTGATCCTCGATTGTCGCCACGAACCACATCGGGAATGCGCCGACCGGGTGCTGGACGAGGTCGCCGAGTTCTGTTCCAGGCTGCTGCGTATTGAGGCCGCCGATGTGATCCCGGCCTGAGCGATGGAACTGCCGCCCCTCTCGGACCCCTATATGCCCGGGTTGACCGCGCGGCCGCCCGAAGACCTGTTCGAGGCCCTGCATCAGAGCGTTCCCAACCAGTTGCGACCCGATAGTCTGGCCGCCTGCCCCGCCTGGATCGCTGGTTGGCGGCTGCTCGAACTGGGCTACTTCTGGGAGGCGCATGAGGTGTGGGAGCCGGTGTGGATGGCGCTGCCCCCCAATGACGCGGCCCGCCACGCGGTCCGGGCGGCCATTCAGCTGGCCAATGCGGCGCTGAAACTGCGCATGGGCCGGCAGGGTGCAGCGCAACGGCTCTGCTCCCTTGCGCGAGAGGCTGCCGGCCGCGCCAATGGGGCTGCGGCGCCCGAGGGGTGGCATGATCTGTTCCGCACCCATCTGGAGGCGGTTGAGGGTCGATTCGAAGTTCTGCAAAATAATGCATAAATCTGAAGGTCAGAACGGAAATGTTACTGGGGAATCTCTAACAAATTGATTTTGCTAAAAATCATAGATGCATTATTGTGCCATTTACGGCTTGAAAAATGACCGACGAGCATTAAACTGCATATCATCTTAACTCCTGGAGCGAGGCATGACCCAGCGTATCGACTTTCAGACCGACCCGTCCCGCTATCGTCACTGGCGGGTCGCGTATGATGGCGAGATCGCCAATCTCTACATGGATGTGGATGAACAGGGCGGCCTGTTCCCCGGCTACGAGCTCAAGCTCAACTCTTATGATCTTGGTGTCGATATCGAGCTGGCCGATATCGTCCAGCGGATGCGGTTCGAACATCCCGAGGTCAAGGTGGTGGTGATGCAATCGGGCAAGGACCGAGTGTTCTGCGCTGGTGCCAATATCCGGATGCTGGGCGGTGCCAGCCATGCGCACAAGGTCAACTTCTGCAAGTTCACCAACGAGACCCGCAACACTTACGAGGCGGCCGAGGCCGATAGCGGCCAGAAATACATCGCCGCGGTCAAGGGAGCCTGTGCGGGCGGCGGCTACGAGCTGGCGCTGGCTTGCAACTATATCATGCTGACCAATGACAGTTCCTCCTCGGTGGCATTGCCCGAGGTTCCGTTGTTGGCGGTGCTGCCTGGCACCGGCGGGCTGACCCGGGTTACCGACAAGCGCAAGGTTCGTCGGGACCTGGCCGATGTGTTCTGCTCGGTCGAAGAAGGTGTGCGCGGCCAGCGCGCGGTCGATTGGCGGCTGGTGGACGAGATTGCCCCGAATTCGAAATTCGACGAGGTGGTGCAAGAGCGCGCGCGGGAGTTTGCGAGCGCCAGCGTCAAACCCTCGGGCCTGACGGGGATCGCGCTCACCCCGCTCGACCGACGCTTTGCCGAGGACGGGTCGGTCACCTATTCCACGGTCGAAGTCGTTGTGGAGCGCGAGGCGGGTCGGGCGACCCTGACGATTTCCGGCCCGACGGACGCCGCCCCCGATACGGTCGACGCATTGCAGGCGCAGGGGGCCGAGGCCTGGATCCTGCGCGCGGCGCGCGAGCTGGACGATGCCATCCTGCATCTGCGCCTGAACGAACGCCGGATCGGGACGCTGGTGATCCAGACCCAGGGCGATGGCGCGGCGGTAGCGGCGCATGAGGCGCTGTTGCTTGAAAATCGCGACCACTGGCTGGCCAACGAGATCCTGCAGCATTGGAAGCGGGTGCTGAAGCGGGTCGATATGACCTCGCGCAGCCTGGTTGCCATTGTCGAGCACGGCTCCTGTTTTGCCGGCCCGCTGGCGGAACTGCTCTGGGCGGTGGACCGATCCTACATGATGCTCGAAGAGTTCGAAGGCGATAACCGTCCGCTCGCGGCCATCACGCTTAGCCCGGGCAACTTCGGAACCTATCCGATGGGTAATGACCTGAGCCGGCTTGCAACCCGGTTCCTGGGCACGCCCGAGGCGGTCGAAGCCGCCCGCGCACGCATCGGCGAGGCGCTGGAGGCGGAAGAGGCCGAGAAGCTTGGTCTGGTGACCTATGTGCTTGACGATATCGACTGGGAGGATGAGGTGCGTGTCTTCCTGGAAGAGCGCGCCAGCTTCTCGCCCGATGCAATGACCGGGATGGAGGCAAACCTGCGTTTTGCCGGACCCGAGACGATGGAAACCCGTATTTTTGGCCGGCTCACCGCCTGGCAGAACTGGATTTTCCAGCGCCCCAACGCGGTGGGCCCGGACGGGGCACTGCAACGCTATGGCACCGGGGTGCGCGGCGATTACGACATGGAACGTGTGTAGAGGGGGCGCAGATTTTCGCAGAAAATCTGTAGAAAAATCTTGTTCAAGATTTTTCCCCGCCAAGGAGGATAGCGATGCTTGATCTGATCAACGTGAGTTACGACACCCAGATCCCGAACAATGTGGGTCTGAGCCAGGACAAGAAGGTGCTGAAGGCGCTGGAGAAATGGCACCCCGGTTACATCAACTGGTGGAACGACCTGATCCCGCAGAACTTCCAGGAATCACTGGTCTATCTGCGCACCGCCGTCAGCGTCGACCCCAAGGGATGGGCCAAGTTCGACTATGTGAAGATGCCGGAATACCGCTGGGGCGTGCTGCTGGCGCCGCAGGTCGAGAACCGCACCATCCCGTGTGGCGAGCATTACGGGCAACCCGCCTGGCAAGAGGTGCCCGGTGAGTACCGCAACCTGCTCAAGCGCCTGATCGTCATTCAGGGCGATACCGAACCGGCCTCGGTCGAACAGCAGCGTCTGCTGGCATTGACCGCACCCTCGCTTTACGACATGCGCAACCTGTTCCAGGTCAATGTCGAAGAGGGTCGCCATCTCTGGGCGATGGTCTATCTGCTGCACAAGTATTTCGGCCGCGACGGCCGGGAAGAGGCCGATGACCTTTTGCGCCGTCAATCCGGCAGCGAGGAGGCGCCGCGCATGTTGGGGGCCTTCAACGAGGAGACGCCGGATTGGCTGTCCTTCTTTATGTTCACCTATTTCACCGACCGTGACGGCAAGATGCAGCTGGAAAGCCTGGCGCAATCCGGCTTCGATCCGCTCAGCCGCACCTGCCGCTTCATGCTGACCGAAGAAGCGCACCACATGTTCGTGGGTGAAACCGGAGTGGGCCGCACCATCGAGCGCACATGTCAGGTGATGAAGGAAAACGGCATCGACGACCCCTATGACACCGGCCGCATCCGTGATCTTGGGGTGATCGACCTGCCGCTGATCCAGAAAAAGCTGAACCTGCATTACACGCTGTCGCTCGATCTCTTCGGGCAGGAGGTGTCGACCAACGCCGCCAACGCGTTCAATGCGGGCATCAAGGGCCGTTACATGGAAAACCGGCTCACCGACGATCATCAGTTGCAGCAGGACACCTATACCGTCTGGGATTTCGAGGATGGCAAGGCGGTGCAGAAACAGGTGGCGGCGCTGACCGCGATCAACATGCGTCTGCGCGATGACTATACCAAGGATGCCGCCGGTGGTGTCGGGCGCTGGAACAAGATCATCGAGAAACACGGCGTCGATTTCCAGCTTTCGCTGCCGCATGAAGCGTTCCATCGCAAGATCGGCGTCTTTGCCGACAAGCATTTCGACCCGTCGGGCCAGCCCGTCTCGGGGGCCGAATACGACGCCGGTCTGCCCAAATGGTTGCCGACGCACGCGGATGGCGATTTCATCCAGTCGCTGATGAAACCCTGCTATGAGCCGGGCCAATACGCGCGCTGGATCGCCCCGCCCAAGGTGGGAATCGACAACCGTCCGGGCGACTTCGAATATGTGAAACTTCACATGGCCTGATGCCGGACAGTGGCCGGACCCCGTGGGCGGTAACATTTTGTGACCCGTCCACGGATTGACGGAAGGGGTGACTCTCCTGTTCGCTGAACCCGGCCTGATCGGACAACACGAGGAACCGACCATGCAGATCGACCGTTCGAAACCCGAAACGCCGCACCTGCACGCTCTCTCGGGGCAGATATCCACATTGCAGGGGCCCTGTGTCGGTTGTTCCGACTGCGTGGGCCTGTGCAAGGCGCTGATCGACACGCTTGTGGTGCCCGACCTCGTCCTGACCAGGAAACGCGAGACCTCATGAACCAACCGCTCAAGCAGCACCTGATCGACCCCGAAATCTGTATCCGTTGCTACACTTGCGAAATGACCTGCCCCGAGCAGGCCATCGAACATGACGACATGAATGTCGTGGTCGACGTCGAGAAGTGCAAATTCTGCATGGACTGCATCCCGGTCTGTCCGACCGGGTCGATCGACAACTGGCGGGTGGTGGACACGCCCTATTCGCTGGAGGATCAATACGGCTGGATGGACCTGCCGCCTCAGGAGGACGTGGCGGGAGACGAGGCGGGGCTTGAGGCGCTGGACGATGCCATGGCGGCCCTGCTGGCCGAGGCGCACAAGGGCGCGGGCGGCAAATCGCGCGCCCCTGCCACCGCCTCCAAGCCGACGATCAACCTCTATACGCTGGGCAAACCGGCCGAGGCGCGGGTGACCGGCAACTACCGGTTGACGGCCGAAAGCAGTGACAGCGATGTGCGCCACATCATCCTGGATTTCGGCGGCCAGCCTTTTCCGGTGCTCGAAGGGCAGAGCATCGGGATCATTCCGCCCGGCACCGATGAGGCGGGCAACCCGCATCTGCCCCGGCTGTATTCGGTCTCCAGCCCGCGCGACGGCGAGCGGCCGAATTTCAACAACCTGTCACTGACGGTAAAGCGCGAACCGCACGGCATCTGCTCGAACCATGTCTGCGATCTGAAGCCCGGCGACACGGTACGGGTCACCGGACCCTTTGGTGCCACTTTCCTGATGCCGTCGGATCCGGCGGCGCATCTGCTGATGATCTGCACCGGCACCGGCTCGGCACCCTTCCGGGCCTTTACCATGCGGCGGCAGCGCGAAAGTCCCAAGCTGCGCAACAGCCTGACCCTGGTCTTTGGGGCGCGCAGGCCACAGGAGCTGCCGTATTTCGGACCGCTCGCCAAGGTGCCCGAACAGTTCATGGCCAAGCATTTCGCCTTTTCCCGCCAGGATGGCGCGCCCAAGCACTATGTCCAGGACCGGTTGCGCGCCGAGGCGGACCGGGTAGGAGAGCTGCTGGCCGATCCCCTGACCCATGTCTATGTCTGCGGTCTCAAGGCGATGGAACAGGGCGTCGAAGAGGCGTTCAAGGACATTGCCCGCGCACAGGGCATCGACTGGACCGGCCTGCGTGACCGAATGCGCGACGAAGGGCGCTATCACGTCGAAACCTATTGATCCGGTCCCGGGAAGAGAGCGGATTGCACCAAGGGCCGGGCTGTCCTAAGATTGCGCACTATTTTGCACAAACCCTGCGGGCCGCATGACCGAGATCACCAATTTCCGGGGCGAAACCACGCCCAACAGCGCGCGCGACCAGGCCGAGGCAGAGGTCGCTGATCTGATCGCGCGGGTGGGCGAGCGGGTGCGCGCGGCGCGGCAACGGCGCGGTATTCCGCGCCGGGTGCTGTCCGAGATCTCGGGCGTGTCGCCGCGCTATCTGGCACAGCTCGAGGCGGGCGAGGGCAATATCTCGATCGGCCTGTTGCAGCGGGTGGCAACCGCGCTCGATCACCGGATCGAATGGCTGGTGGGCGAGGATGATCCCTGGTCTTCGGACGCGATGCGGGTGGCCGATCTCTATCGGGTCGCGGGCATGGATACCCGGGCCGAAGTGCTGCGTCTCTTGAGCCCCGCGCCCTCGCTGGCGGCGCGGGCCGGGCGCATCTGCCTTGTGGGGCTGCGTGGGGCCGGGAAATCGACCCTGGGACAACGGCTGGGCGCGGCGCTGGGTCTGCCGTTTGTCGAGCTGAACGACGAGATCGAGGATCAGGCCGGCATGCCGGTTGCCGAGGTCATGGCGCTTTACGGCCAGGAAGGCTATCGCAAGCTCGAGGCGCAGGCGGTGGCCCGGATCGTCGCCACCCATGACGCGCTGGTGCTGGCGGTGGCGGGCGGTATCGTCGCCGAGCCCGAGACCTACAAGACCCTGCTGGCGCATTTCCATACCGTCTGGCTGCGCGCCTCGCCAATCGAACACATGGAGCGGGTGCGTGCCCAGGGGGATGAGCGGCCGATGGCCGGCAATCCCGAAGCGATGGAGGAGTTGCGCTCGATCCTGACCAGCCGCGAGGCGCTCTATGGCAGGGCCGAGGCGCAGATCGACACCTCGGGCCAGAGCGTCGAGGCCTCGCTGAGCCAACTCACCCGCCTCGTGCGCGAGCGTGGATATCTCGACTGACCGCGCGGCCAGCGGCCAAGATTTTTCGACGAAAAATCTCTGCCTCCGGCCCGATTTCTGCGGCAAGAGGACGGGGGCGGCGCGGGATACGTATTTCCTCATAATTGACCGAAACGGCATGGCGACCTTAGCCTGAGGCGGTTCAGACTAAGACGCGCCGCTACCCATGGCGCATATCGGGGAGGAGAGACGTGAAACGCATTCTTTGCGCAGGAACGGTGTCGATTCTGGCGCTGGCATCCGCTGCGGCCGCCGACATCAAGATCGCCCATGTCTATGGCAAGACAGGCCCGTTCGAGGCCTATGCCAAACAGTCCCATGACGGGCTGATGCTGGGGCTGGAATATGCCACCGGCGGCACCATGGAGATCGACGGAGAGAAAATCGTCGTGATCGAGAAGGACACCCAGCTGAAGCCTGAAAACGGCAAGGCCCTGCTGGAAGAGGCCTATGGCGATGACGAGGTCGATCTGGCCGTCGGCCCGGTCAGCTCGGGCGTGGCGTTGGCGATGCTGCCGGTGGCCGAGGAATACGAAAAGGTGCTGATCGTCGAACCGGCGGTGGCCGATTCGATCACCGGCGCCAACTGGAACCGCTATATCTTCCGCACCGGGCGCAACAGCAGCCAGGACGCGGTGTCGAACGCCATCGCTCTGGCGGGCGAGAACGTGCATATTGCCACGCTGGCGCAGGACTATGCCTTTGGCCGCGACGGCATCGCCGCCTTCAAAGAAGCGCTGGAGGGCGCGGGCTCGGGTATCGTGCACGAGGAATACGTGCCGACCGACACCACCGACTTTACCGCCGCGGCCGAGCGTATCTTCAACGCGATGAAGGATCTGGACGGCGAAAAGCGCCTGTTCATCATCTGGGCCGGTGGCGGCAATCCGATGGGCAAGATCCAGGCGATGGATCCCAGCCGTTTCGGCATCGAGATCGCGACCGGCGGCAACATCCTGGCGGCAATGGCGGCCTACAAGGATTTCCCGGGCATGCAGGGGGCGACCTATTACTATTACGAGATCCCGCAGAACCCCGTGAATGACTGGCTGGTCAAGACCCATCAGGACCGTTTCGGCACCCCGCCCGACTTCTTCACCGCGGGCGGCATGGCGGCGGGCATCGCCGTGGTCGAGGCCATCAAGAAGGCAGGCTCCACCGATACCGAGGCGCTGATCTCGGCCATGGAAGGCATGGAATGGGAGACACCCAAGGGCAAGATGATGTTCCGCCCCGAGGATCACCAGGCGATGCAGTCGATGTATCACTTCAAGATCAAGGTGGACCCGAATGTCGACTGGGCCATCCCTGAACTGGTGCGCGAGTTGACGATCGACGACCTGCCGATCCCGATCCGCAACAACTGACTCCCCGACCTGACCGGTCCCATGGCGCGTTGCGCCGGGGCCGGTCTTTTTGCTAGCGGAAGATAAAGCCATGACATCCCCCATCCTGGCGACCGAGGGGCTGACCGTGCGGTTTGGCGGCCATGTGGCCGTGGACGCGGTTTCCTGCGCCTTTCACACCGGGGAGCTCACCGCGATCGTGGGTCCGAACGGTGCCGGCAAGACCACATATTTCAACCTGATCTCGGGCCAGATCCCGGCCAGCGCGGGCCGCGTCCTGCTGCGCGGGCGCGATATCTCGGGGCAGTCGGTGTCTCAACGCACCCGCGCCGGGATCGGGCGCGCGTTTCAGCTGACCAACCTGTTTCCCAATCTCAGCGTGTTGGAAAACGTGCGCCTGGTGGTGCAGTCCAAGGCGGGGCAAGGCATGAACCTGTGGTCGATGGCCAGCCGGCACGCGGAGCTGACCGAGGCCGCCGAGGCGATCCTGACGCGGGTGCGGCTGATCGACAACCGCGACCAGACCGTGTCTGAACTGAGCCACGGCAACCAGCGCAAGCTGGAGGTCGCGTTGCTGATCGCGCTCGACCCCACCGTCTATATGTTCGACGAACCCACGGCGGGCATGAGCGTCGACGAGGCGCCCGTGGTGCTGGACCTGATTGCCGAGCTGAAAGAGCAGCGCGACCGGACGATCCTGCTAGTCGAACACAAGATGGACGTGATCCGCACGCTGGCTGATCGCATCATCGTGTTGCACAACGGCGCGCTGGCCGCTGATGGCGACCCGGCCACGGTGATGGCTTCGGACGTGGTGCAAGAGGCCTATATGGGCCGGGAGCTGGAAGATGTCTGATCCGATCCTGCGGCTGGAGGGCGTCTATACCAACATCGCCCAGTATCACATCCTGCAAGGCGTTGACCTCGAGGTGCCGCGCGGCGCGGTGACCATGCTTCTGGGGCGCAACGGGGTGGGCAAGACCACCACGCTGCGATCCATCATCGGCCACTGGCGCGCGCATCAGGGTCGGATCCTGCTGGACGGGCAGGATATCACCCGGATGCCAACCCCCGCTATCGCGCGGGCCGGTGTCGGGTTTGTGCCCGAGGATATGGGCATCTTTGCCAATCTCACGGTTGAAGAGAACATGGTGCTGGCCGCCGTGTCCGGCCCCATCGACAGCGCGCGGCTTGACTGGGTGTTCCAGGCCTTTCCGCCGCTCAAGACCTTCTGGAAATCCGAGGCGGGGAACCTGTCGGGCGGGCAGAAACAGATGCTGTCGATCGCGCGCGCGATGGTCGAGGAACGCAGGCTCTACCTGATCGACGAGCCCACCAAGGGGCTGGCGCCCGCCATCGTGTCGACCATGGCCCGAGCGCTGCGCGAGCTGAAGGCGCAGGGTGCCTCGATCCTGCTGGTGGAACAGAATTTCTCGGTCGCGCGGGCGCTGGGCGACAGCGCCTGCGTGATGGATGACGGGCGTATCATCTGGTCCGGCGAAATGCGCGAACTGGTCACCGATGCCGCCCTGCAAGAGCGGTTGATGGGTCTGAGCATGGAGGCCCATTGAGATGCGCGGGAAGAGGTTGGAGATGAGTACTTTTGACCAGAAAGAAGCAGGAGGTCCGTCATGAGCATGGCCCCCGAACACGCGCCAACAATGGCGCGGCTATCCCTGGCGCAGCGGCTGGCCCCGTGGATGCCGGTGCTGCTGGTGCCGCTGCTGGTCCTGGCCGGGCTGCTGGCGATCCCGAACACGTCGTCCTGGCTGACGCTGACGGTATCGGGGCTGGCGATGGGGATGATGATCTTTCTCATGGCCTCGGGCCTGACGCTGGTCTTTGGACTGATGGATGTCATCAATTTCGGCCATGGCGCGTTTGTCTCGGTGGGCGCCTTTGTCGGCGTTTCGGTGCTGCTTCTCTTGGGTGGCATGACCGGCGCGCCCTCGTTGGCGCTGAACCTTGCGGCCATGGGGCTGGCGGTGATCGGGGCGATGCTGGCCACCGGCGCCATGGGCTGGGCCTTTGAGAAGGTCATTGTCGAGCCGGTCTATGGTCATCACCTGAAACAGATCCTGGTCACCATGGGCGGGCTGATCGTGGTCGAGCAGCTGATCATCGTGCTCTGGGGGCCCGAAGAGATCTATATCTCGCGCCCCGAGGCGCTGAAGGGCGCGATCACATTCGCCGGCGCCGCGCTGGAGAAATACCGGCTGGTGGCGGTGGGTCTGGGCCTTGTGGTCTTTGCCGCCATGCGCTGGACGCTGAGGCGCACCAAGATCGGGCTGATCGTGCGCGCGGGCGTCGAGAATGGCGAGATGGTGCAGGCGCTGGGCTATCGGCTGCGGCTGGTCTTTGTCGGCGTCTTCATCGCCGGATCCGCGCTGGCCGGGCTGGGGGGCGTCATGTGGGGCCTCTATCAGGAGGTCGTGAGTGCACATATGGGCAATCAGGCGATGATCCTGATCTTTATCGTCGTCATCATCGGCGGGCTGGGCAGTGTCGAGGGCTGTTTCATCGGTGCCCTGCTGGTTGGGCTGATGCAGAATTATGTCGCGTTCCTGGAACCCAAGGTGGCGCTGATTTCCAATATCGGCCTGATGGTTGCGATCCTGATGTGGCGCCCGATGGGCATGATCCCGGTGGTGAAGGCAAAATGATCAAAGCGGTTCTTTCGGGCGACATGCCCCGCTCATTGGTGCTGGCCCTGATCCTGGGGCTGATCCTGGTCTGTCTGGCGCTGGCGCCCTTCCTGTTTCCCGGCGTGCGCACTGTCGATACGGCGGCACGGATCTGCGTGTTCATCGTGCTGGTGGCCAGTTACGATCTGCTCTTGGGCTATGGCGGCATCGTCAGTTTCGCCCATACCATGTTCTTTGGCATCGGCGCCTATGGGGTCGCACTGGCCCTGACCCATCTCGGGCGTGGCTTCGATGCGATCCTTGTGGGCGCGGGTGCAAGCGCGCTGCTGGCAGCGGCGCTTGCCTTTGTCATTGGTCTCTTCAGCCTGCGGGTACGGGCGATCTTCTTTGCCATGATCACGCTGGCGGTGGCCTCGGCGGTGGCCGTTCTGGTCAGCCAGCTGTCGGGCCTGACCGGGGGGGAGGATGGGCTGACCTTCAAGACACCGCGCGCGCTGGGCCCGGCCTTCAAGTTCGGGGACGAGCTGTTCGGGGTGAAGCTGAACGGCAAACTGTTGTCCTATTACGTGGTGTTCATTGGCAGCCTGGTCCTGTTCCTGCTGATGCTCAGGGTGGTGAATTCGCCCTTTGGCCGGGTGTTGCAGGCGATCCGCGAGAATGATTTCCGGGCCGAGGCGATCGGCTATCGGGTGGTCTATTACCGGGTTGCGGCGACCTGCCTTTCGGCAGCGGTGGCGGCGCTGGCGGGCAGTCTCTATGCGATCTGGCTGCGCTATGTGGGGCCGGATACCACGCTGAGCATGGAGATCATGATCGACATCCTGCTGATGGTGGTGATCGGCGGCATGGGAACCATGTATGGCGCTGTGATCGGAGCAACGCTGCTGGTTCTGGCGCAGAACTATCTGCAGAACCTGATGGGTGTCGCCGGGTCGCTGGTCGACGGGGTGCCGGTGCTGCCGCAGCTTTTGGATGCCGACCGCTGGCTCTTGTGGCTTGGGGTTCTGTTCATCCTCAGCGTCTATTTCTTTCCCACCGGCGTGGTGGGCCGGTTGCGGCGCGGCTAGGCTTTGCGAATACGCTCGGCGGCGGCGGCATATCCGCCCGCCGCCCCGTCGATGAAATGCACATGATCATCGCGCATCGCCGAGGGCACGAAACAGGTCATCATCGCCTCGTCCTGAGCAAACAGACCATAGCGGATCTTGCCGCGGCGCCGCGCATCTTCAAGGATCGTCTCGATCCTGGCGCGCGTCTCGGCGTCGCAATCGAGGGTCATCTTCAGCCCGTCATCGAATTTGCGGTAATCGGCATTGCGGCTGACCATGCGGGCATAGTGATCGGGCCGGAAGTCGCCCAGCCGAAGGCCGGTGCGAAACAGCAGCCAGATCAGCAGGTTCTGACCCAGAAGCTTCATTTTGTGCAGGGCCAGACTGCGGCCCTCGCGCGACACATGGGCATCCAGCGTCAGGCCCGGCGGTGGCCAGGTCACGCCGGGGCCGCCGGGCGGTACCGGGTGGCCGCTCCGCTCGAGCCCGTCAGCAGTGGCCATGACGCGGCGGGCCAGATCGGCAAAGTCACGCTCGCTTGCCGTCTCGGTGGGGGCGATCACCAGCGACACGATCTGCCCGTTCCGGGCGCGCATGTTGGACCAGCGGCAGGACAGGCCGGTCAGATCGGGCTGAGCGCCGGGAGGGGCAGGATCGACAACGAATTCACCAGCCTTCATCCGTGCTTCGGCCCAGGCCAGCCCCCGGCCCGAAAACATGGCGTAATCGACCCCCTGCGAAGCCGCATAGCGGGCCACCCTTACATCCCGCCGGGCGGCGCGGATCGTGGCGACCGGCACCAGCGCGGCGCGCAGGGCGATGTCGAACTCCTCTGCCGCCCAGCGGCGCAGATCGGCCAGCACTGTGCGGACCCGCTCGGCCTTGTCGCCGGGGACCGCGAAACCGGCGCCGTCGCCGCCAAAGACATAGGGAAAGCGCTGGTCGCCCATTGCGTTGATCATGGCCGAGATCACCGCCGCGCCGACCATGTTCACGGTCTTGTAGCGCCCGCGCGCGATCTCTCCGGTACTGTCGACGATATCGGCAGTGCCCAGCACCCAGTCATCGGGAAGGGGTGTGAACCGCGATGGTTCAGACAGCTCGGGGAAATCCATCACCGGGCGCAGCGAGGCATAAAACGAATCCGGATCTTCAACCATGTGACCCTCACAACAATATGACTCTACATAGCAGCCTGACGGCGAAATCCAGAGCCTTGCCGCACAGCAGGCGCGCTTGTGCCGCGACAGATAACATGTCAACCATCACGCAGGCGCATATCGGAGAGGTAAACGCATGCAGGCCGGTCTGATCATTCTGTGTCTGGCCTATGTGCTGAGCCAGTTCTTTCGTGCCTTTCTGGCGGTACTGACCGCAGACCTGGCACGTGATATCGGTGCGCAACCCGACGATCTGGCCTTTGCCTCGGGCCTGTGGTTCCTGACCTTCGCCGCGATGCAGATTCCCGTGGGCTGGGCGCTGGACCGGATCGGACCGCGCCGGACCGCCGCGGCCCTTCTTCTGGTGGGTGGCGGTGGTGGTGCCGCGCTGTTTGCCCTGGCCACGACGCCTGTTCACATTAGCGCGGCCATGGTGTTGATTGGGGTCGGTTGTTCGCCGGTGCTGATGGCCTCTTACTTCATCTTCGCGCGCGAATATCCGCCCGCACAATTTGCCACCCTGGCCGCCGTGATGCTGGGCGTGGGATCGGTGGGCAACCTGGTGGCCTCATACCCGACCGCGCTGGCGGTCGAACTGATGGGCTGGCGCGCGACGCTGGCCGGGTTGGCGGCAATCTCGGCAGCGGTGGCAGCGGGTATCTGGCTATCGGTGCGCGACCCCGAGATGGTGCAGCACGACACCAAGGGATCGCTGCTCGATCTGCTCAAACAGCCGCTCTTGTGGACGATCCTGCCGCTGATGCTGGTGGCCTATGCGCCTGCGGCGGCGCTGCGCGGGCTTTGGGCGGGACCCTATCTGCGCGATGTGTTTGACCTGGACACCGGCCAGATCGGGCAGGCGACGCTGATCATGGGGGCGGCGATGATTGCCGGCACCTTTGCCTATGGACCGCTCGACCGGGTTCTCGGCTCGCGGAAATGGGTGGTCTTTGGCGGCAACCTGGGCGGCGTACTGGCACTGGCCCTGCTGGTTCTGTGGATCGACCTCGGCGTCTGGTCCTCGGTTGCGCTGTTGGCGGCGATCGGCTTTCTTGGCGCCTCGTTCCCAGTGATCATGGCGCATGGCCGCGCCTTTATTCCTACGCATCTGGTGGGGCGTGGAGTAACCTTGCTCAACCTCTTCGGCATTGGCGGCGTCGGGTTGATGCAATTCGTCACCGGGCGCCTGCACGAAAGCTATGCCGCCGCTGGCCCGGCCGCGCCCTATACCGCAATCGTGACCTTTTTCGCGGTCTCGCTGGTCGTTGGTCTGGTGATCTATCTGTTCAGCCGCGACAGTCTGGCCTGACTGGGGTCTTTCCTCGCCGTCACTTTCCCTGTATGGAACCGCCGCCGGTCAAGGCGACCGGGTATATCTGGAGAAACAAGAAAATGGGTTATCGCGTCGTCGTCGCTGGCGCCACGGGCAATGTGGGCCGCGAAATGCTGAACATCCTGGCCGAGCGCCAGTTCCCCGTGGATGAGATTGCCGCGCTGGCAAGCCGTAAATCCCTGGGCACCGAAGTCAGCTTTGGCGACAAGACTATCAAGACCCAGGATCTGGACACTTTCGACTTCACCGGCTGGGACATGGCGCTGTTCGCCATCGGCTCGGACGCGACCAAGGTCTATGCGCCCAAGGCGGCCGCGGCCGGTTGCGTGGTGATCGACAACAGTTCGCTCTACCGCTACGACCCGGACATTCCGCTGATCGTGCCCGAATGCAACCCGCAGGCGGTGCATGGCTATGCCAAGAAGAACATCATCGCCAACCCCAACTGCTCGACCGCGCAGATGGTGGTGGCGTTGAAGCCGCTGCACGACCGCGCCACGATCAAGCGCGTCGTCGTCTCGACCTATCAATCGGTCTCGGGCGCGGGCAAGGACGGCATGGACGAGCTGTGGGAACAGACCAAGGCGGTCTATAACCCGACCTCGGACGTGCCCCCGAAGAAGTTCCAGAAGGAAATCGCCTTCAACGTCATTCCCCATATCGACGTCTTCATGGAAGACGGCTCGACCAAGGAGGAATGGAAGATGGTCGCCGAAACCAAGAAGATCGTCGATCCCTCGATCAAGGTCACCGCAACCTGCGTGCGGGTGCCGGTGTTCGTCGGTCACTCCGAGTCGATCAACATCGAGTTCGAGGAATTCCTGGACGAGGACGAGGCCCGCGACATCCTGCGCGAAAGCCCCGGCATCATGGTGATCGACAAGCGCGAGCCCGGCGGCTACGTCACGCCCAAGGAATGCGTGGGCGATTTCGCCACCTTCATCAGCCGCATCCGGCAGGATTCGACCGTCGAGAACGGGCTGAACCTGTGGTGCGTCTCGGACAACCTGCGCAAGGGCGCGGCGCTGAACGCGGTTCAGATCGCCGAATTGCTGGGCCGTGAGGTTCTGAAGAAGGGCTGACATCGCCCGATCAAGACTCTTTTCAGCACCCTCGCCCGGTCGGGCGGGGGTGTTTTTGTTTGCTCTGTTCACAAGATCAACTCAAGGTCGAGTCAGGGCGGGTTTCTCTACCGGAATTGACCTGTTTCCGAAATCTCTAAAATCTGTCCTAAACATGGCTAATTTTGGCCAGATCGCGGACAAACTTTTGTTTTTAATGTGATTTATCACTTTTTTGACACAATCTTGCACGATTCCCGACCGAATCGCGGCCAAACATCAAGTCATCAGGAAATCGAACCTTCGGCGGATACATCAGGGACCACCGGAAAAATACCCTCGCAGAGGTACCGGTAGAGTTGTGCCCCCTCCCCGGTGCCGCCGAGAATGTGCCCAAGTGTAAAGAGTTCGGACCACCGCCCCTTCCCCCCAAGCGGTGCGATCCGACCCATCAGGAACAACAAGGCGGTATCGCCTCTGGACAAAGAGGAAAACGAAAATGGCAACCATCATCACCTTCCCGCGTCGCGACATCCAAACCCCCGTTTCGGGCGTCGAAGCCAACGCCGACAACGTCCTGTCGCTTGCCGACTGGCGGGCACGGGGCCGGGCGCTGCGCACCGCAAACGGCGTGTTCTTCGTTTCGACCCCCTGGGGCAGCTCCGGCGACGCCGCCTGATCCAGACCGTTCAGCACCATATTCAGGAGTGACAGAGATGACCCAGACCCTTGCCCACAAAGCCCGCCACAACCGTATCGCCGCGCTGCAATATCTGCGCCTGACCCGTCAGGGAGCCGAGCGCGAAAACGAGGTGATCAACCTGTTTGCCCACCGTGCCCGCCAAAAGGCCAAGCCGATCTTCAGCTCGGTCCGGGCCCGGGTCGAGGATGAGCGGATCGCCGCCTAAGACCTTTGGATCGGATTTCGAAAGGGCGCCCATCGGGCGCCTTTTTCTTGTGCAGTCAGGGTTGAGATGCCAGCCTGCCGCTATCCCATTGCCTCTGATCAAGGATTTCTGATGCGCTTTTTTGTTCCGTTTGTCGTGGCCCTGTTCAGCACGGTCACACCGGGTTTGGCCGGGTCCTATTCCACCGAGACCACGGTCACGGCGGCGACTGTCTTTCCCCAGGGGGCCGCGGTCCGGCGACAGCTTTCCATGGAACTGCCGGCCGGGCGGCATGATTTGACCCTGTTGGGCATTCCCGTTGACGGCCCAGAGCTGGAAACCCTCGATATCCAGGTAGCGGGTGCGCGCGTGCTGGCGCGCAAGTTCCGGCATTCGGATGTGCCCTGGCACGATTATCGCAGCGCGGCCTATCTGGCAGCGCGCGAGCGGGTCCGCGCGGTCGAACAGCAAATCCTGGCTGTCCGGGACGCGGCAGAGACCGCGCGGCTCAGGGCTCGGGCCGCTGATCAGGCGTCGGGCTTTCTGGCCCGTCTCGGCGAGAACGAGGGTTTGGCCGGGGCCGAACCCGAGACCTTGCGCGCCATCACCCGGATGATCGCAGAAGAGGCGCTGACCTCGGCCCGTGCGGCGCAGGACGCCGAGATCGAGGCGCGCGGGATCGAACGCAAGTTGACCGCGCTCGAGGAAGAGCTGCAAGCGGCGATGCAGGATCTGGCCGCCGTTTCCGGGGCAACCGAGGATCGGGGCGTGCTGACGCTGGACCTTGAGCTTGAGGCAGAGGGGACGGTCGAAATCGACATCGGTTATCTGACCTTAGAGGCTGGCTGGCAGCCCGTAACCGATCTTTATCTCACCACCGGCGCCTCTCCCCAGGTCGACATTCGCCTGGGCGCGCGGGTGACGCAGGATACTGGCGACGACTGGAGCGAGATCGCGCTCAGCATCTCGACCCTGCGCCCGATGGACAGGGCCAGCCCGTCAACGCTCTGGCCGCTTTTGCGCCGGATCGTCGAGCCCGAGCGTGAAGAGCGGATGTTCAAAGGCGCCATGGCCGAGGCGGTCGTCGAAGCACCGGTTATCGTCGACGAGTTTCAACCCGCCTATGACGTTCCCGGCACCGGCCAGACCTATACGCTATCCGCGCCGGTTACGCTGATCTCGGGGGTCGAGGACACGTTTCTGGAGATCGGCAGGGTGAGCGAGGCAGCAGAGGTGTTTGCCCAGGCGGCGGCGCAGCATGACAGCCACGCCTTTCGGATGGCGCGGTTTCGCAATTCCACGGGGCGCACGATCCTGCCATCTGACAGCGGGCGCCGCTTTGTCGATGGGGTGATGGTGGCCCTTGAAGCGACGCCGCAGATTGTCGAGGGCGAAGAGGTGACGCTCGGGTTCGGGCCGATCTACGGATTGACGGTCGAACGCGCGGTGCTGAACAGGTCGACGGGCGACACCGGGATCATCACGCGCTCGAACGCGCAGAACGAGCGGGTCGAGATTGCGGTGCGCAACCTGACCGGAGAGAGCTGGCCGCTCAGGGTTTTTGATCAGGTGCCCTATTCCGAGCAGGAGGATCTGGTGATTGACTGGACCGCCACACCCAAACCGGATGAACAGGATGTGGACCGGCTGCGCGGCATTCTGGCCTGGAAGATGGAGCTTGCGCCAGAGGCAGAGCGGATCATCCGTCTGGATACGGCGATCAACTGGCCCGAGGGGATGGAGCTGCGGTGATATCGTTCCTGTCTGGCCGGCCAAGCATCCGGTCGGCCAGATATCTGTGACTGTGACCGGGGAACGGCGCATCGAAGCGGCGCATCAGCGTGGCATAGGAATGTCCAAGCTCCGAGGCCTTGCACAGGCGTTCGCCCGACGGGTGGCGATGCAGGGCAAGGCCGCCGCCCGCCTCGCGCAGCGCGAAACCCTGACGCGACAGGCGGCATGAGAGGTCAGCCCAGCTGCGGGCATGGGCGAAATCGGCGGCGAGGAGCGTCCGCAAGGACGCGAGGAGCCGCTCATCCGCCCGATTGGGCGTCTTCGCGTTTCGGCTGCGCCGCTGGATTTCCGCCTCCACTGCAACGCGAACGAACTGGCCCAGCGTAACATCGCTGTCCTGCGCCAGCCGCATCGCGGCGCGCAGGGTCGATTCATCCAGTTTCAGCATGATCTCTCGGAGCGACATGGCTCCGAGCCTCCACGATTCAAGTTAACGTAACCCTAACGCTTTAGACCGGCACGAACCGCTCATCCCCCGGTTCATAGCATTGCAGGCCACCTTCGCCGATATCGGTCCACAGGCCATGCAGGCTCAGCGATCCTTCCTCGACCGCCGAGGCGATGAAGGGGAAGGTCATCAGGTTCTCCAGCGAGGCGACGACGGCGTGTTTTTCTAGTTGCCGAACCTGCTCGTCTTCGTCTTCGATCTTGGCCACATGATCGTATTTCGGCTTCAGGATATCCATCCAGCGCCCGACAAAGCTTTCCTTGGCCTCCAGCTGCGGCGCGTGGCCCTTGCACATGTCCAGGCATCCGCGCACGCCACCGCATTGCGAATGGCCCAGCACGATCAGATGCGCGACCTTCAGCACCGTCACTGCATATTCCACTGCGGCACTGGTGCCGTGATGGTCGCCATCGGGCAGATAGGGCGGCACCAGATTGGCGACGTTGCGGTGGATAAAGAACTCTCCCTGATCGGCCCCGAAGATCGAGGTGACATGCACCCGGCTGTCGCAGCACGAGATCACCATGGCGCGCGGCCGCTGGCCTTCGCTGGCCAGACGCCGATACCAGACCTGGTTCTCGGTATAGGTAGTCGCCTTCCAGCCGTGGTAACGCTGGACCAGATAGTTGGGCAGAGGGCGGGCGAGTTTCATCGTTGAATTTCCTGTCGCTGACCTGTCGTGACAGCCTCCTTTAGGCCAGTTTGAAAGAAAATTCGAGGTATTTCCCGTCGCACCGGAAACCTTTTGAAAACCTCTCTGAAACCAGAATGCCAGACGTGTCGTGGGGGCACAGGACTTTGGGGTGAGATGTGGTGGTTGAAGTAATCACGCTTGTGCAAAGCGAGTCCGTAAGGCTGGACCCGGATCGGCTGGGCGGGCTCTATCGGCAATTGGGAGACGCCGGGGCCGAGGATGTCGTCTGTCGCGCGATCGAGGAACTGGCCGTGCGGCTGACCAATTGCGAACGATTGTGGCGCGCGCGCGACTGGACGGCGCTGCGCAAATGTGCCCGGTCGCTGATTGCGATCTCGGAACAGATCGGCATGGTGGCGCTGGCCCGCGTTGCCCGGCAGGTCACCGATGCGATCGACAATGGCGACTATGTCGCCACCAGCGCTGTGCTTTACCGGCTGATCCGGGTCGGCGAGAAATCCCTGACCGAGGTCTGGGACCAGCAGGACCTGTCGATCTAGCCTTGTGATCTGAGGGCTTGCAGGTCGCTGTGGGCCCGATAGTCTGGGCCTGTCACCATGTTGGAAAGGTCGCAGATGCCCCTCAGTTTCGCCCCCGCCGATGCGGATGCGCTGCCGCTTCACGTCATCGAAAAGACCGCTCTGGATGGCTGGTTGCAAGGGCAGCCGGCATCGGTTGCGGCCTGGGTCAGGGCCAGCGGCTTTACCGGCGCCATCGGTCAGGCGCTGCCGGTCCCGGGCGAGACCGGAGCGCCCGTGATGGCGCTCGCGGGCTATGGCAGCGCCGAGACCCGGGCGCGCAAGCGGTTCGTGCTGGCCGCCGCGGCCGAATCCTTGCCCGAAGGCATCTGGCGCATCGGCTCGGGCCTGCCCGAGGCGCAGGCCGAGGCCGAATGTTTCGGTTGGCTGATGACCGGTTATGCCTTTGACCGGTACAAGGGGCAGTCTCCGGCCAAGGCGCGCCTGGTGGCCCCCGCCGGGGTCGATGCCGCCCGGATCGAGGCGATGGCGACATCCGAGGCGCTGACCCGCGATCTGATCAACACGCCGGCTCAGGATATGGGCCCCGATGCGCTGCAAGCGGCGGTCGAGGCACTGGCGGCAGAGTTTGGCGCCACCTGCACCGCGATTGTCGGCGACGATCTGCTCAGCCACAATTTTCCGATGATCCATGCGGTCGGTCGTGCCGCCGCGCGCGCCCCGCGCCTGATCGAACTGCGCCGGGGCACGGTGGGGCCGAAACTGACGCTGGTGGGCAAGGGGGTCTGTTTCGATACCGGTGGTCTGAACCTCAAACCGGGCAATAGCATGGCCCTGATGAAAAAGGACATGGGCGGGGCGGCCAACGTTCTGGGTCTGGCGCGGATGATCATGGCGCTTGATCTGCCCGTGCAGCTCAGGGTGCTGATTCCCGCGGTCGAAAACGCCGTTTCAGGTAATGCGTTCCGCCCCGGCGACATCCTGACTTCGCGCAAGGGGCTGACGGTCGAGATCAACAATACCGATGCCGAGGGGCGGCTGGTGCTGGCTGACGCGCTGGCACTGGCGGATGAGGGTGCACCCGATCTGGTGATCTCGATGGCGACGCTGACCGGGGCCGCGCGGGTGGCGGTCGGCCCCGATCTGGCGCCCTTCTACAGCGATGACGACAGCGCCGCGCAGGCCCTGGCCGAGGCGGCGCTGGGCGCGGCGGATCCGGTCTGGCGAATGCCGTTCCACACCCCCTATGAAGAGATGATCGAACCGGGCATCGCCGATCTGGACAATGCTCCAGGCGGTGGCTTTGCCGGGTCGATCACCGCCGCGCTGTTCCTGCGCCGCTTTGTTGTGGCACCCTATATGCATTTCGACATCTATGGCTGGCAGCCGGTCAAGGCGCCGGGCCGTCCCAAGGGCGGTGTGGGACAGGGGCCGCGCGCCCTGCTGGCGGCCCTGCCCCGGATGCTGGACCTATGAGCGCGCATGCCATCCTGCGCCCGGTCGTCGACCTGTTGCGCTGCCCGGAGGGGCCGCGCGACCGTCAGGTTCTGCTGGGCGCGCGGGTCGAGCTTCTGGAGCGGCAGGAAAACTGGGCGCGAATCCGCGCCGACAAGGATGGCTACGAGGGCTGGCTGCCCGCGGATGTGCTGGGCGCGGATGCGGTGCCCACCCATTGGGTCAGCGCGCCATCGACTCATGCCTATGCCCGCGCCGATCTGAAAAGCCCGGACCTGATGGCGCTCAGCTTCGGGTCGCGGGTGGCGGTGCACGCGGTGTCGGGCCGGTTCGCAGAGACGGCGCAGGGCCATATCCCGGTGCAGCACCTGACCCCGATGGGCCAGAGGTTGACCGATCCCGTGGCGGTGGCCGAACTGTTTCTGGGCACACCCTATCTTTGGGGTGGCGACAGCCGCTGGGGTATCGACTGTTCGGGGCTGGTGCAGGCGGCGCTGCTGGCCTGTGGCCATCCCTGCCCGGGTGACAGTGGCCCGCAATCGCGCGCTGTGGGCACGCTGATGCCGCCCGGCACCCAACCCCGGCGCGGCGACCTGCTGTTCTGGACCGGTCACGTGGCGCTGGTGGCGGATGCCGAGCGTATCCTGCACGCCAATGCCAATGACATGGCGGTCGCCTACGAGCCGACCGCCGCGGCAATCGCGCGTATCATCGCGCAGGGCGAAGGACCAGTGACAGCGCATCGCAGGCCCGCCATCCACGCTTGAACCCGTGTCGCGGGTTCGGTAGGGACAGATTGCGCGCAATCGGGAGGCATTTATGCAGGATGATCCGAAAACACTGGTTTCCACCGACTGGCTCGCCGCCCATCTGAAGGATCCCGATCTGCGGATTCTCGATGGGTCCTGGCACCTGCCGCATCTGGGACGTGACCCCAAGGCAGAATATGAGGCCGCCCATATCCCCGGCGCACGGTTCTTTGACATCGACGATATCTCGGACCACCGTTCGGACCTGCCGCATATGGTGCCGCCGGTCGAGAAGTTCATGTCGCGCCTGCGGGCGATGGGCGTGGGCGATGGCCATCAGGTCGTGGTCTATGACTCGCTCGGCCTGCAATCGGCGGCCCGCGTCTGGTGGCTGTTCAAGCTGATGGGGCAGGACAATATCGCCGTGCTGGATGGTGGCTTGCCGAAATGGCAGGCTGAGGGGCATCCGATCGAGGATCTGCCGCCGGTGATCCGAGATCGTCACATGACAGTGCGGGTCCAGAACCATCTGCTGCGCGATGTTACTCAGGTTTCGGCGGCGGCCAAGCTGCACGATCACGAGATCGTCGATGCCCGCTCGGCCGGGCGCTTTGCCGGGACCGACCCCGAGCCGCGCCCGGGGCTGCGCGGCGGCCATATTCCGGGGTCCAAGAACGTGCCCTTTGGCACGCTGCTGAACAAGAACGGCACCATGAAATCGCCCGCCGATTGCCGCGCCGTGTTCGAGGCTGCCGGCGTCGACCTGAAGAAGCCGGTGATCACCACCTGCGGTTCGGGCGTGACGGCGGCCATTCTCAGCCTGGCGCTGCAGCGCATGGGCAAGACCGATCACTCGCTTTATGACGGCTCCTGGGCTGAATGGGGTGCCTTCCCAACCCTGCCCGTCGCAACTGGAGAGAACTGATGTTCGAAAACCTCAAGGCGCAGCCTGCGGACAAGATCCTTGCCCTGATGCAGATGTACAAGGACGATCCGCGCAGCGACAAGATCGACCTGGGCGTTGGCGTCTACAAGAACGCCGAGGGCGTGACCCCGGTGATGCGCGCCGTCAAGGCGGCCGAAAAGATCGTGTGGGAGCAACAGGAGAGCAAATCCTATACCGGGCTGATCGGCGATCCGGCCTATTCGGATGCGATGATCAAGCTGATCCTGGGCGATGCGGTGCAGCGCGCCAATGTCGGCGCTGCGGCCACGCCGGGTGGCACCGGCGCATGCCGGCAGGCGTTCGAGCTGATCAAGATGGCCAGTCCCGAGGCGCGGGTTTTCGTCTCGGACCCGACCTGGCCCAACCATATCTCGATCCTGAACTACCTGGGCATGACCATGGTGCCCTATCGCTATTTCGATGCCGACAGCCGTGGCGTCGATTTCGAGGGCATGCTGGTCGATCTGGGTCAGGCGCGCGCGGGCGACGTGGTGCTGCTGCATGGCTGCTGCCACAACCCGACCGGCGCCAACCTGAACCTGAGCCAGTGGAGAGAGGTGGTGAAGCTGATCAATGCCAAGGGCCTCGTGGCGATGATCGACATCGCCTATCAGGGCTTTGGCGACGGGCTGGAGGAAGATGCGCAGGGCACCCGACTGGTGGCCTCGTCGGTCAAGGAATGCCTGATCGCGGCGTCCTGCTCCAAGAACTTTGGCGTCTATCGCGAGCGCACCGGCCTGTTGATGGCGGTCAGTCAGGACAGCGGCCAGACCGCGCTGAACCAGGCGACTTTGGCGTTTCTGAACCGTCAGAACTATTCCTTCCCGCCCGATCACGGCGCGCGGGTGGTGACCACCATCCTGAACGACGACGCGCTGCGCGCCGACTGGATGGCCGAGCTGGAGGAAATCCGCCTGTCGATGCTGGGTCTGCGCCAGCAGCTGGCCGACGAGTTGCAGCGTCTGAGCGGCTCGGACCGGTTCAGTTTTATCGCGCAGCACCGGGGCATGTTCTCGCGTATCGGCGCGGCGCCCGAGTTGGTCGAGAAGCTGCGGACCGAGTTCGGCATCTACATGGTGGGCGACAGCCGGATGAATATCGCCGGGCTGAATGCCCAGACGGTGCCGATCCTGGCCAAGGCGATCATCGACGCCGGGATCTGAACCCCGGTCCCGGACAGGCAAAGGCCGCCCCAATGGGCGGTCTTTGGTTGTTTCAGGAGGTAAAGCCGGGCACGAACTTGCGCAGATAGGCCAGCCATTCGGGCGGCAGCGTGATGTCGTAGAACGCCCCCAGCAGCATCGCCACGATCAGCCAGGCGATGATGATCCCGGCCAGCACGATGCCCCAGAACGCCACGCGCGCCTGTCCGCGCGCGCCCCGGCGCAGCAGGATCAGCCGCAGGGCACAGCCCAGATGCACGAACAGGGCAATCACGCCCAGGCTGTAATAGGGAATGAAATACCAGGTGAAGGGCGCACCGCTCATCACCGAGGCGGGCCAGTAGAAATTGGTGTCCAGCCCGTCGACCCAGCGCGCCAGCATCAGTGCGATCAGGTGCTCGGTCATGAAGTAGAGCACCACCCCGCCCGAGATCACCTGTGCCCGCGCCCATGGCTCGCGCAGGCCGCGCCGGATGCGGGCGATCAGCAGCTTCAGCCCCAGCCCCATCTGCACCAGTGCCGAGGCCAGAACCAGCGGCTCGGTCACCGGGTTGCGATAGATCAGGCGCAGCGCGTCCTGGGTGGCGTTATAGGCGTCCACGCCCCATAGCCCCGACAGGTGGGCGATGAAATGCAGCAGCAGGAACGCGGCGAAAAGCGCCCCGTTCCAGCGGTGAATCTTGCGGGCCGTCATGGCGTTTGCTCCTGGGTCGGTTTGTCTTGTGAGAGCTTTTCCTGAAACCAGGCCAGCGCCTTTGCGGCCTGTTCGGGCGGGGTGTCCTGCATCCCCATCCGCAGGAGATCGGCCAGCGTCACGCCTGCCAGTTCGCGCCGCCACGCCGCCTCGGCCCGCCACATGGACCGGGCGATGCCGCAGGGGCGCAGGTATTGCGAATCCTCGACCCCGCTGGGCCCGCAGCGGCGCAGTTCAGTACAAGTGAAATGCCGCGTCTCGCCGTCGATGGCCTGCACCATCTGCAACAGCGAGATCTCGGCCGGTGCACGGGCCAAGGCATAGCCGCCGCGCGGCCCGCGGCGGGTTTCGACAATGCCCGCCGCCGACAGTTTCTGCATCTGCTTGGCCAGATACGGCTCGGGCAGGTCGAAGAATTCGGCCAGCAGCCGCGCGGGCAAGGATGTGTCGGGGGGCAGCGCGGCCAGCAGGCTGCAGGCATGCGCCGCCCATTCCAGTCCTTCGGTGTGTTTCATAAATACGGATAAAGAATATCCGCAATTGATTCGTCAAGCGCCAGGGCACAAAAAAACCCGGGCACAAAGGCCCGGGCAAGGTCTCACCAATGGTGAGGAAGGAAGGTCAGCTTTTCGAAAATTCGGGATAGGCCTCCATGCCCAGTTCCGCCATGTCGAGCCCGTTGATCTCTTCCTCTTCGCTGACACGGATACCCATGACCATTTTGAGGATGAACCAGACCGCTCCCGACACAACGAAGGTGAAGAGGCCAACCACGACGATGGCATAAAGCTGGGTACCCAGGTTTGCATCGCCATTGGTCAGGCAGACCGCCAGCGTGCCCCAGACACCGGCCATCAGGTGCACCGGAATGGCGCCGACCACATCGTCGATCTTGAGCCGGTCAAGGAAGGGCACGGCAAAGACCACGATCACACCACCCACGGCACCGATCAGGGTGGCCGAACCCAGGCCCGGGGTCAGCGGCTCGGCGGTGATCGACACCAGGCCGGCCAGTGCGCCGTTCAGCACCATGGTCAGGTCGACCTTCTTGTAGAGCAACTGGGTCAGCAGCAGCGCGGCGACGGCCCCCCCGGCAGCGGCGGTGTTGGTGTTGGCAAAGATGCGGCTGATATCGGCAACGTTCCCCGCCGTATCCATGTACAGCTGCGAGCCACCGTTGAAGCCGAACCAACCCAGCCACAGGATGAACGTTCCCAGCGTGGCCAGCGGCAGGTTCGAGCCCATGAAGGGGATCACGCGGCCGTCCTTGTACTTGCCCAGACGCGGGCCAAGGATCAGGGCACCGGCCAATGCTGCCCAGCCACCAACCGAATGCACCACGGTCGAACCGGCAAAGTCGAGGAAGCCCGCAGCGTCAAGGAAACCACCGCCCCATTTCCACGAGGCCTGGATCGGATAGATCAACCCGGTCAGAACCAGCACGAAGACCAGAAAGGGCCACAGCTTGATCCGCTCGGCCAGCGTGCCCGACACGATCGAGGCGGTGGTGGCGCAGAACATCAGCTGAAAGTAGAAATCGGAACCGACCGAGGCATAGGTCAGGTCGGTCTCGGTATCGGCCAGGCCCACCGGTTCCATCGCAGCGGGCGAGAAGGCGCCCAGAACACCGTCGATCGACCAGCCGTCGCCCGGATACATCAGATTATAGCCGATCAGGTAATACATCAGCGCCGCCAGCGAAAACAGCGCGATGTTCTTGGTCAGCTGCATGGTCACGTTCTTTTGCCGGACCAGCCCGGCCTCGAGCATGGTAAAGCCCGCGGCCATCCACATGACCAGAAAGCCCGAGACCAGGAACATGAAAGTGGTGAAGATATAGCCGATTTCCTCGTTCGGCGGGGTGATGTCCGCCGTGGCCTCCTGGGCCAGGCCCAGCGTGGGCAGCGCGATCACCGCCGCCGCCGGAAGTAGTGTCTTGATAAGCGTCATGGCTTTGGTTCCCTTGGATGATTCTGACGGTCGGCTTACAGCGCGTCGTCGTCGGTTTCCCCGGTGCGCACGCGCAGGGCCTGCTCGACGTCGAGGACGAAAATCTTGCCGTCACCAATCTTGCCGGTGCGGGCGGTACGGGCGATGGTGTCGGCGATCTGCTCGGCGATCTGGTCGGCGACGACCAGCTCCAGCTTGATCTTGGGCACGAAGTTCACGGTGTATTCCGCGCCGCGATAAATCTCGGTATGGCCCGACTGGGTGCCGAAGCCCTTGATCTCGGTGACCATCATTCCGCGAATGCCGGCCTCGGTCAGCGCCTCGCGCACCTCGTCCAGCTTGAACGGTTTGATCGTTGCAATGATCAGTTTCACGTCTTTCCCCTTCGTTCAGCCGGCGCATCCGGCGTGTTTGCACTTGCAGAAAGACAGCGTCAGAGGCGTTTTCGGAACGAAATCCCGGCAAACTCGGCCCCGGAATCGCGCAAAGTTGCACATTTTTTGCACATCGACGTGCGGTTGCCTAAAAATGCATCGGCGATTAAAGGGAAAGATCGGGAAAAACACACCTCAACAGTATCGCCCGCCCGCGCTATGGTGCGGCAAAGGCAAAGACCGGGCAGAGTGGGCATGACGGATTCCAAGCGTCGCAAATCGCAGCTTGTCGCGGACAAGCGATACCCGACCAAGGGCAAACCGGCCGCCGCCGGCGCCAAGCGCAAACCTGCGCCCAAGCGCAAGGCGCCCGCGCCCAAGCGGCCCAGGCGCGGTGGTCCGCTGGGTTGGCTCTCGCGGTTCTTCGGCTGGATCTTCGGCCTGATCTGGGGATTTGCCTGGCGGATCGGGATGATCGTTGCGCTGCTGGTGGGGCTGGCGGTTGCGCTGGTCTATTCGACCCTGCCCGATGTCACCGCGTTGCTGGACGGACGGGCGCGCGGCTCGGTCACCTTGTTGGACCGCGAGGGCGATGTCTTTGCCTGGCGCGGCGACCAGTTCGGCGGTGTGATCACCACCGACACCGTTTCGCCGCATCTCAAGAATGCAGTCGTCGCGACCGAGGACAAGCGGTTCTATTACCATGTCGGCCTCAGCCCGCGCGGCATCGCCAGCGCGGTGCGCATCAACCTGCGCGAGGGGCGTGGGCCGCTGTCGGGGCACGGCGGCTCGACCATCACCCAGCAGACCGCGAAACTTCTGTGCCTCGGGGTGCCTTTCGACCCCGAAGAATGGAAATCCGAAGCGGCATACGAGGCCGACTGCCGCCGCGGTTCGCTGTGGCGCAAGGTCAAGGAGGCGGTCTATTCGCTGGCGATGGAGGCCAAGTACAGCAAGGACGAGATCCTCAATATCTATCTGAACCGCGCCTTTCTGGGCGCTGGCGCCCGGGGATTCGAGGCTGCCAGCCAGCGTTATTTCGGCAAGTCCTCGGCCCAGGTGGACCCGGCAGAGGCCGCGATGCTGGCCGGGCTTTTGGTGGCGCCGACCCGATACGCGCCCACCAACAGCCTGAAACGCTCGCAGGAAAGGGCGCGCGTCGTTGTGGCGCTGATGGAGGAGCAGGGATACCTGACCGCCGCCCAGGCCGATGGCGCCCGCGCCAACCCGGCCCGCCTGTCCGAAGCCGCCGCCGCCCAGGCGGGGGGATATTTCGCCGATTGGGTGATGAGCGAGCTGCCCGACTATTTCGGCGGCAACACCACCGAAGACGTGATCATCCGCACCACGCTTGATCAGCGCATCCAGACCTCGGCCGAAGAGGCGATGCGCTTTGTGTTCCAGGAAAAGGTGCGCGACGGGTCCAAGGCGCAGGCCGCGATCGTGGTGATGTCGGCCGATGGCGCGGTGCGTGCCATGGTCGGGGGTCGCGACACAAAGGTCACCGGCGCGTTCAACCGCGCCACCCAGGCGGCGCGTCAGACCGGGTCGTCGTTCAAGCCCTTTGTCTATGCCACGGCGCTGGAGCTGGGTCACTCACCGCTCGATACCGTGGTGGACGAGCCTTATTGCATCAATATCGCGGGCTCGGGGCAATGGTGCCCCAAGAACTATACCAACAAGCATTATGGCCGGGTGACCCTGGCACAGGCGCTGAAGGATTCGCTGAACGTGCCGGCGGTCAAGGTGGCCGAGGCGATGGGGCTGGACAATGTGCGCAGGGTGGCCAGCGATTTCGGCATCGATAGCGATCTGGCGGCGGGTCCGGCGCTGGCGCTGGGCGCCTCGGAAAGCTCGCTGATCGAGATGACCGGCGCCTATGCCGGTATCCTGAACGGCGGTTCTTCGGTCGAACCCTACGGTCTGACCGAACTGCACTTGCAGGGCGAGAACGAGGTGTTGATGGCGACCGGAACCGGCATCGGCGAGCGGGTGATCAACAAGGACGCCGCCGCGCAGCTGATCTGGATGATGGAGAAGGTGATCTCCGAAGGCTCGGGCCGTCGCGCCGCGCTGCCGGGGCGCCCCGCCGCGGGCAAGACCGGCACCACCCAGGCGGCGCGCGATGCCTGGTTCATCGGCTTCACCGCAGACTACGTGACCGGCGTGTGGATGGGATATGACGACAACACACCGCTCAAGGGGGTGACCGGCGGCGGATTGCCGGCCGAAATCTGGCACGAGACCATGATCCGCGTGCACGAAGGCACCCCTGTGAACCCGCTGCCAATGCAGGCACCGCGCCAGCCCAAGCCGATCGCCCAGCCCAAGCCACAACAACCCAAGGGCGGGTTGGGGCAGGCGGTGGATCAGTTGTTGCGGGATCTGTTCGGGAACTGACCGGCCCGGGCCGGGCGCGAGGTTACCCCGCGCTCGCCAGGTCGCGGATCAGCGCGTTCAGGTCGCCCTTGCGCCGGTCCAGCATCGAGCCGATCTCGGTCCGCTCGGTCAACAGCAGGTTCACGCCTTCGATGAACATGTTGAAGAACTTGTCCTTGCCCGATTTGTCCGACACGAGGAAGGTCACGTCGAACGGCGCCTGACCTTGCAGTTTGACCGATGTCTTGACCTCGTAACCGGCCTTGATCTTGCGCGCGGTCTTGACGGTCACCTCGCCGCCGATGAATTCGCGGAACCGTTTGCCATATTTGCGCGAGATATATCCCTGAAACGCCTGGGTGAACGATTTCAACTGCGCCGGCGATGCGGTGCGCGCGTCCGGGCCCAGCGCATAGCGGGCCATGATCGGCACATCGCCATAACGCACAAAGAGCTTCTCGAAATCGCGGATCATAGCGTTTTCGGATTTGCCCGAGGCGATGACGCGGTTGATCTCGGTCACCACCTCGTTGACCAGCGAGGCCGCGCGCGCCTCGGTCAGCGCGACTGCGGGCAGCGGCAACGCCAGCGCTGCCAGCCCGGCACAGGCGGTGGTCACGAAAGAGCGGCGGGAGAAGAGCTTACTCGGCATAAGGGTCCTCATAGGGGTCGGTCACTGCGGCAGAGCTCGGCTCTGCATAGGGGTCGGTGTAGAGGCCCAGATAGGCATCCTCGTCATCGCTTGCCAGTTCGAAGCGGCGGTTTTGCAGATAGATCAGACGAAGCTGGGCGTAACTGTCGGAACTGCCGTAGAGAATGGAATCGACCGTATCCGAATAAAGGCCCCGGTCACCCAAGCGCCGGACCACTTCGGCATAAAGCCCCAGGTTGTTGATCGGACGGGTCGGGGCAAAGTCGACGGGATTGGTGAACAGGTTGACCACCACGCCGACCGCGTCGCGCGCCGTCGAGGGCCCATAAAGGGGCAGTTCCAGATAGGGCCCCTCGGCGACGCCCCAGACATGCAGGGTTTCGCCGAAATCGGTATCGGCGCGCGGGATCTCGAAATCGCTGGCCGGGTCGGCCAGCCCGGCAAAGCCGACGGTCGAGTTCACCACGAAGCGGAACAGAGTGGTGCCCATTTCCTTGGGTTTGCCCTGCAACAGATAGTCCACCGCCTGTCCCGGCAGCGACAGGTTTTCGGCAAACATGTTGAACGAATTCACCATCGGACGCGGCACCACGGTCACGTATCCCTTGGCCGCTGGGCGGAAAAGCGCCTTGTCCACCCCCCGGTTGAAGTTGTGTATCGCGCGGTTTGTGTTTTCATAAGGGTCATGAACGCGCCCACCCGCATTCGAGTCCGGCGACTGCCCGGCACAGGCGGACAGAAGCGCGGAGATCGCAACGAGGCTGAACCGAAAGATGGAGAGTGAGAGTTTGGACATGTCGGTCTCGGTACGTAACCTGCGGGCTGATATTCGATTCGGGCTTGAAAAATGCGCGGTTAGGATGTGTTTCTACGGATGCATTGGAGACACATAGTTTATCTTTGGAGGATTTGAAACAGGGTCGGCACGAACCTGCCCTGTGGATAATGCAATTGTGTCCTGCGAGGGACGCGCAAGAGTTGGAACTGAGGTGACATGAAACCAAGATCACATCTGCACGGTGCAGAAGAGCTGCGCGCCGCGCGTCGGCAGAGTCGGGGCCTCTATTGGTTCGTCGCCTTGTTCAGCTTCTTTGCCAACCTCCTGATGCTGACCGGGCCGCTTTACATGTTGCAGGTCTATGACCGCGTTTTGGGCAGCCGCTCGGAACAGACCCTGGTGGCGTTGTCGCTGCTGGTGGTTTTCCTCTATGGAGTCATGGGCATACTGGATTACACGCGCGGCCGGGTGATGTCGCGGGCCGGTGCCCGGTTTCAGGAGGCGCTGGACCAGCGCGTGTTCGACGCGATGGTGCGGCGGTCCGCGGTGGCCCAGGACCCGGTTGCGCAGACCGGATTGGCCGATCTCGAATCGGTGCAGCGTTTCATCGCCTCGCCGGTTGCGATGGCGATCTTCGATCTGCCCTGGACCCCGATCTTTCTGTTCGCGATCGCGATCTTTCACCCTTGGCTTGGTCTGTTGGCCGTTGGCGGCGGAGTCCTGCTGATCGGGATCACCGGTTTCAACCAGCTGTTCTCGCGCAAGCCGGCGCTGAATGCCGCCATTGCAAACAATCGCGCCGGCAAGATGGGCGACGAGATTCGCACCGAAGCCGAAACCATTCAGTCGATGGGCATGCGGCGCGCGGCCTTCGACCGTTGGCGCAAGGCGCGGGTGACGTCGCTGACCGAAGGGCTGACCGCCGGCGATGTGATGGGCCGCTTTTCGACCCTGACAAAGACACTGCGCCTGTTCCTGCAATCGGCGATGCTGGGTCTTGGTGCCTATCTGGTTCTTCAGGGCGAATTGACGCCGGGTGCGATGATCGCTGCCTCGATCCTGATGGGACGGGCCCTGGCGCCGGTCGAGATGATCGTGAACCAGTGGCAGGTGGTTCAGCGTTCGCTCAAGGGGTGGTCCAGCCTCAGCGAATTGCTGGAAAAGGCGCCGCCTGAAAACAAACGGATGGATTTGCCAAAGCCGAAGGCCAAGCTGGACGTTCAGTCGCTGACCGTGGTGCCACCGGGTGATACCCGCGCGCAACTCAAGACGGTCAGCTTTACCGTACAGCCGGGGCAGGCGATCGGCGTGATCGGCCCATCGGGATCGGGCAAATCGACCTTGGCCCGGGCGCTCACCGGGGTCTGGCGTCCCGCCGGCGGCACTGTCCGGTTGGATGGCGCGGCGCTCGATCAATATGATCCCGACGTTCTGGGGCAGCATATCGGCTATCTGCCGCAACGTGTGCAGCTGTTCGAAGGCACGATTGCCGAGAACATCGCACGGCTGAGCGGAAAGCCCGACGCCAAGAAGGTCGTCGAGGCGGCAACCAAGGCCGCTGTGCATGACATGATTCTGCAATTGCCGGATGGCTATGACACCCATATCACCGCGGGGGGCGGGCGCCTGTCCGGCGGTCAGATGCAGCGGGTGGGCCTGGCCCGTGCCCTCTATGACGATCCGGTGATTGTCATTCTGGACGAGCCCAATTCGAGCCTGGACAACGATGGATCGGTCGCGCTGAACAAGGCGATCCGATCTCTGAAAGAGGCCGGAAAATCGGTCTTGATCATGGCGCATCGCCCCGCTGCGATCGCGGAATGCGACATGCTGCTGGTGCTTGACCATGGCGTTCGCATGGCATTCGGCCCCAAGGATCAGGTCCTGAAAGAGATGGTGACCAACCACCAGGTCATCAAAGGCAACAAGACCATGGGAGGCGTCCGATGAGCGCGCAAGACTTCTCGGCCCGCAAACCGATCATACTTGGCCTGCTCGGTCTGATTGTTCTTGTTGGCGGCTTTGGGACCTGGGCAGTGCTTAGCCAGATCGCAGGCGCGGTGGTGGCTGGTGGCCGCATCGAGGTGGATCGCAACCGGCAGGTGGTGCAGCATCTCGACGGCGGCGTGGTGGCCGAAATCCTGGTGGACGAGGGCGATACCGTTCCCGAGGGCCAAACCCTGATCCGGCTTGATTCCAACCTTCTGAACTCGCAATTGCTGATCGCCGAGGGCCAGCTGTTCGAACTTATGGCCCGGCGCGGCCGGCTGGAGGCCGAACGCGATAGCAATTCCGAGATCGTCTTTGACGAGGACCTGCTGGAGGCCGCGCGCGCGCGCGCCGAAGTGGCCGAATTGCTCGACGGGCAGGAACGCCTGTTTCGTGCACGACAGGAATCGGTGACCAAGGAAACCGAACAGCTTGAAAAGAGACGCGGTCAGATCGGCAACCAGATCGAGGGGATCGTGGCGCAACAGCGCTCGCGCCGCTCGCAGCTGGAACTGATCGAGCAGGAGTTGGTCAGCCAGCAATCGCTGCTGGACAAGGGTCTGGCGCAGGCTGGCCGCGTTCTCAGCCTCGAGCGGACCAAGGCCGAGCTAGAAGGCGAACTGGGCGAGTTGATCGCCTCGCAGGCGCAGCAAGAGGGGCGCATCACCGAGATCGACATCGAGATCCTGAAACTGGGCACTACGCAGCGCGAGGACGCGATCACCCAGCTGCGTGATTTGCAGTATCGTGAGCTGGAAGTGGCCGAGCAGCGCCGCTCGCTGCTCGAGCAGCTGTCGCGGCTGGATATCAAGGCCCCCGTCTCGGGTATCGTCTATGGCCTTCAGGTGCACACGCCGCGCTCGGTCATCCGGCCTGCCGACCCGGTGCTGTTCCTGGTGCCGCAGGACCGACCCCTTGTTATCGCGGCCAAGGTGGAAACCATCCATATCGACCAGATTCATTTGGGCCAATCGGTGACCTTGCGGTTCTCGGCGCTGGATCAGCGCCTGACGCCGGAACTGATCGGCACGGTCATGCAGGTCTCGGCCGATGCCTTTGTCGACGAGGCCAGCCAGGCCTCGTATTACCGGGTCGAGATCCAGCTGAACGAGGGCGAGGTCGACAAGCTGCCCCCGGGTGCGATCCTGATCCCCGGCATGCCGGTCGAGGCCTTTATCCGCACCGCCGACCAGTCGCCGATCTATTATCTGGTCAAGCCGCTGGCGGATTATTTCACCAAGGCGTTCCGGGAAACCTGATCTTTGGCCCTTTTCGCGGCGGACGTTCCCGGCTAGCGTCCGCCCGTCAATGCGAACAGGAGGACGCACGCCATGGGATATGAGGACAAGCTGGCCAGCCTGGGGGTGACCCTGCCCAACGCGCCGGCACCGGCGGCCAACTACGTGCCTTTCGTCAAGATCGGGAATATCGTCTATGTCTCGGGCCAGATCTCGAATGACGAGACTGGCCTGATCACCGGCAAGCTGGGTGACGACATGGATGTCAATGCCGGTGCTGCTGCCGCCAAACGCTGTGCGATCAACCTGCTGGCACAGGTCAAGGCCGCCTGTGGTGGCGACCTGGACCAGCTGGTGCGGGTGGTAAAGCTGACCGCCTTTGTCAACTCGACCCCTGATTTCACCGCACAGCCGCAGGTGATCAACGGTGCCTCCGATTTCCTGGTCGAGGCGTTGGGCGAAGCCGGGCGGCATTCGCGTTCAGCCGTCAGCGCCGCCGCGCTGCCGCTGGGCGTCGCGGTCGAGATCGACGGTATCTTCGAGGTCAAATGACGCCGATGCTGCCCGCCGCCCTGCTGGGGCAGCCCGTCGCCCATCGCGGCTTTCACGACATAGCCGCCGGGCGGCCCGAGAACAGCCGCGCGGCCATCCGCGCGGCGATCGACGCCGGTTATGGGGTCGAAATCGACCTGCAGCTGACGCGCGACGGGCAGGCGGTGGTATTCCACGATTACGACATGGGCCGGCTGACGGGCCGGGCCGGCCCGATCCGCCAGATCTCCGCTGCCGAGGCCGCGGAAGTTGCGTTGCTGCATGGCGACGGCGAGGGTATTCCGACTCTGGCCGAAATCCTCGATCTGGCGGCGGGTCGCGCGCCGTTGTTGATCGAACTCAAGGATCAGGATGGCGGCATGGGCCCGGATGTGGGGCCGCTGGAACAGGCCACCGCCGACGCGCTGGCCGGGTATCGCGGGGCGGTCGCGGTGATGTCCTTCAACCCGCATAGTATCGCGGCGATGGCGCGTTTGGCGCCCGACCTGCCGCGCGGGCTGGTGACCAGCGCCTATGACCCCGCCGAATGGCCGCTGTCGCTGGCGACCTGCGAGCGGCTGCGCGATATTCCCGATTACGACCGGGTCGGTGCCAGCTTCATCAGTCACGAGGTCGAAGACCTTTCCCGCCCGCGCGTGGCCGAGTTGAAGGCGCGTAGCGTGCCGGTCCTGTGCTGGACGGTACGCTCGGCAGAGCAAGAGGCCGAGGCACGCCGGATCGCCGACAATATCACCTTCGAAGGTTACGCGGCTTGATCCCTCCGCGCGGGACCACAGATTAACCGGCAAGGAGGCCGGCATGGATCAGGCGCAGATCGAGGTTCAGATAGTGCCGTCGCTGACTGGGATCGCGGCGGCGGACTGGGATGCCTGCGCCTGTCCTGAAAGTGCGGATGGCGGCCCGCCGCATGACCCGTTCACCACCCACCGTTTCCTGAGCGCGCTGGAGGAGAGCGGATCGGTCGGGCGCGGCACCGGATGGCAGCCGCAATATCTGACCGCCCATCTGGACGGCATGATGATCGCCGCCGCGCCGATGTATGTGAAATCCCACAGCCAGGGAGAGTACATTTTCGACCACAGCTGGGCCCATGCCTATGAACGGGCGGGCGGGCATTATTACCCCAAGCTCCAGATCACCGTTCCGTTCACACCTGCGACCGGGCGGCGCCTGCTGGTGCGTCCGGGATATGAGGGTATCGGCCAATCGGCGCTGATCCAGGGTGCGGTGCAACTGGCGGCCAACAACAATGTCTCCAGCCTGCATGTCACCTTTTGCACCGAAGCAGAGGCCGAGGCAGGCGCCGAGATGGGGCTGATGCACCGGGTCTCGCAACAATTTCACTGGGTCAATGACGGTTATGCCGATTTCGATGGCTTTCTGGCGGCGCTGTCCTCGCGCAAGCGCAAGGCAATCCGAAAGGAGCGCGCTCAGGCGCAGGGCTTCGGTGGCCAGATCCGAGAATTGACCGGCGGTGATCTCAGGCCCGAACATTGGGATGCGTTCTGGCGCTTCTACCAGGACACGGGCGCGCGCAAATGGGGCTCGCCCTATCTGACACGTGCGTTCTTCGACATCGCCCATCAGACCATGGCCGATGACATGGTGCTGGTGCTGGCCGAACGCGATGGGATCCCGGTGGCGGGGGCGCTGAACTTCATCGGGCGCGAGGCGCTTTTCGGCCGCTATTGGGGCTGTGTCGAACATCACCCCTGCCTGCATTTCGAACTGTGTTACTATCGCGCCATCGACTGGGCCATCGCCCATGGTCTTGCCCGGGTCGAGGCGGGCGCACAGGGCGAGCACAAGCTGGCGCGCGGTTATCTGCCAGCGGTGACGCACAGCCTGCACTGGATCGGCGATCCGGGGTTCGCCGATGCGGTGGCCCGGTATCTGGAGGCGGAACGCGCTGCGGTGGATGAAGAGATCGAGATCTTGACCGATTACGGCCCGTTCAGACGGGCGCAAGTAGAGGAGCGGGAATGAGCGAACGTTTGTCCGAGGAAACCCGGGGGCCGCTGCTGGGGCCGCTCTTTGCCAATGGCTGGGCCATGGTCGATGGCCGCGATGCGATTGCCAAGACCTTTGCCTTTGACAATTTCGTCGAGGCCATGGGCTGGATGATGCGGGTGGCGATCTGGGCCGAGAAATGGAACCACCACCCCGAATGGTCCAATGTCTATGGCAAGGTCGCGGTTGTGCTGACCACCCATGACGTCGACGGGCTGAGCGCACTTGACGCCAAGCTGGCCCGCAAGATGGACAGCCTCTGCTAGCGCGTCGCGTGTTTCCCGCCCCATGCCGCCGTCCGCTCGGCCTGGCGCATCAGTTTCTGAAAACTGGGACAGTCCAGATGTGACGGCGCCGGGCAGTCGGCGACATGCCTGAGTGTCTCCTGTAACAGTTGCAGGCGCCGGATCTGGCGGCCCAGATCATCGGCGCGCGCGTGCAACTCGTCGCGCGGCAGGTCGGGGCGCCCGTCCGCGCCCAGCATCTGAGCGATTTCAGGCAGGCTGAACCCGGCCGCCTTGCCCATCGAGATCAGGGTCAGCCGCAACAGGGTCTGTGGCCCGTATTGCCGCCGCAGCCCCTTGCGCCCGATCGGCGCGATCAGGCCCTGTTCCTCGTAATAGCGCAGCGTCGAGGGCGGCACGCCCGACTGCGCGGCGATCTCGCCGATATCGAGAATTTTCATGCTTGACCTCAAGTTGACTTGAATTCGCACAGTGCGCGCCTGTTGCGAATGACTCAAGAGGCCGATCATGAAATCCCCCGTCGAAACCACACCTGCCGGCGCAATCTGGCGTGACCGGCGCGCGCAAGCGCTGCTGCTGGCGGCAACGCTGACCATCATGGCAAACGCCACCATCAGCCCGGCCCTGCCCGGGTTGGCGCGCGAATTCGCCGATCACCCGCAGGTGGCCTTGCTCACCCGGCTCTTGGTACCTGCACCCTCGCTTGCGGTGGTGCTTGTGGCGCCACTGGTCGGTGTCCTGTCGGACCGCATCGGGCGGCGTGGTCTGCTGCTTTGGGGGATCGCGCTGTTTACGCTGGCGGGCAGTGCCGGTCTGCTGCTGCCGGGGTTGGAGAGCATCCTTGCCAGCCGCCTGATCCTGGGGGTTGCGGTGGCCGCGATCATGACCACCCAGACCGCGCTGATCGGCGACTATTTCAGCGGTGCGGCGCGGGCGGCGCTGACCGGATTGCAGACTTCGGCACGCAATTTCGGTGGTTTTGCCTTCATTTCATCCGCCGGGTTGCTCGCAGGTCTGTCGCCGCGGCTGCCCTTTCTCATCTATGCCCTGCCCTTGCTGGTCCTCCCCTTCATATTGCGGTCCCTGCCGCGCCCGGACCCACGGGCCGCGAGGCAGGGCGCAGAGACGTTGGTGACAGACGGGCACCCGCAGTGGCGCCTGATCCTGATGGGCCTGTTGCTGTTCCAGATGATCACCAACATGACCTTTTTCATCATGCCGACGCAGATCCCCTTCTATCTGGATGCGCTGGGTCATGACGGCGCGGTGATGACCGGCACGGTGCTGGGCCTGCTGACCCTGGCCGGAGGGTTGGCCGCGTTGGCTTACGGGCATCTTGCCGCCCGGCTGGGCGTGACCGGGATCTGGGCGCTGGGATATGGCGCCATGGCGATGGGCATGGCCGCCATCGGGGTCCAGGCGGGGCTGCCCGCGATGCTGGCCGGGGCGGTGTGCATCGGGATCGGCTTTGCCTGGGTGCTGCCTGCATTTGTGACCGTGATGCTCGCAGTGGCCCCGGCGCGGCGTCGGGGCACGGCTGGTGGCCTGCTGACCACGTCCATCTTCCTAGGCCAGGTCCTGTCGCCCTTCCTGAGCCTGCCGATCATCGCCTCCATCGGTTTTGACGGGCTCTATCTGGGGGCCGGGGCGCTGCTGGCGACGATCAGCGCGCTGGCGCTGATCGCGGGTGTTTTGCAGCGCAGGCGCATTCGCGCCCGCACCGTCTGAGGTGTCAGATCTGCTCCAGCAGTTCTTCGCCAACGGTCAGCTTGCAGGCGCCCGCCTCTGTTTCGAGGTTCAGGACCTTGACCACCCCGTCCTCGGCCATCAGGGCAAAGCGCTGGCAGCGATCGTAGAGGCCCACCACCGGTGCGCTGAACGCCAGCCCGATTGCCTTGGTGAACTCGGCGGTCGGGTCGGCCAGCATGGTGATCCCGGCCTCGGCCGCGCCGCTTTGCTGGCCCCAGGCCGTCATCACGAACGGATCGTTCACCGAGACGCAGATCACCTCGTCCACGCCCTTGTCGGCCAAGGCCTGGCGGGTGCGGATGAAGCTGGGCAGGTGGGTCATGGAACAGCCACGGGTAAAGGCGCCCGGCAGGCCGAACATCACCACCTTGCGGCCCTTCAGCTTGGGCTCAAGATCGACCGTCTCGGGGCCCTTGTCACTGAAGACCATGAATGTGGCGTCCGGCAGCGTATCTCCGACTGAAATCATCCTTGTGAACCTCGTTGTTGGATTTGCGGAACTCGTCCCTCCGGCATATAGCTGTCAGATATGACAAGGCCATTGGAAAAAGCGGGGCAGGCAGAGAGATGAGCCATATCGTTGTGATCGGTGCCGGACAGGCCGGGGCGTCTCTGGTGGCGCGGTTGCGCAAGGACGGGTTTGAGGGCGAGATCACCCTGATCGGCGCCGAACCGGTGCCGCCCTATCAGCGCCCACCGCTCAGCAAGGCCTATCTGCTGGGCGAGATGGAGAAAGAGCGTCTGTTCCTGCGGCCCGAGAGTTTCTATGCCGAGCAGAACATCGCCCTGCGTCTAAACGCGCGGGTGAGCGCCATCGACCCGGCGGCCAAGACCGTTTCGCTGGGGGGTGAGGTCATCCCTTATGACCAGCTCGCACTGACCACCGGGTCCGAACCGCGCCGCCTGCCCGCCGCCATCGGTGGCGATCTGGCTGGCGTGCATGTGGTGCGCGATCTGGCCGATATCGACGCGATGGCGCCTTCGGTGACCGAAGGCGCACGCGCCCTGATCGTGGGCGGCGGCTATATCGGGCTTGAGGCCGCCGCCGTCTGCGCCAAGCGCGGGGTCCAGGTGACGCTGGTCGAAATGGCCGACCGCATCCTGCAACGGGTCGCGGCACCCGAAACCAGTGCCTATTTCCGCGCGCTGCACACTGGCCACGGGGTCGATATCCGCGAGGGCGTGGGCCTGACCCGGCTGATCGGCGCGCAAGGCCGCGTGACCGGCGCGGTGCTGACCGATGGCAGCGAATTGCCGGTCGATCTTGTCGTGGTCGGCGTCGGCATCGCGCCCGCCACCGCGCTGGCCGAGGCCGCGGGTCTGGTGCTGGAAAACGGCATCCGCACCGATGCGCAGGGCCGCACCTCGGACCCGTCGATCTGGGCGGCGGGCGATTGCGCCTCGTTCCCCTACAAGGGCGGACGCATCCGGCTGGAAAGCGTGCCCAACGCCATCGACCAGGCCGAAACCGTGGCACAGAACATGCAGGGCGCGGGCAAGGATTATGTGGCGCAGCCCTGGTTCTGGTCCGACCAGTATGACGTCAAGTTGCAGATCGCCGGGCTGAACACCGGTTATGACCGCGTGGTGACCCGCCCGGGCGAGGGTCAGACCGTGTCCTTCTGGTACTACACCGGTGACCAGCTGGTGGCGGTCGATGCCATGAACGACCCGCGCGCCTATATGGTCGGCAAGCGGCTGATCGACAGCGGCAAGACCGCCGATCCGGCCATCGTGGCCGACCCTGCGGCGGACCTGAAGCCGCTGCTCAAGGCGTGAGGATCATCGCGGGCGCATTCCGGGGCCGGGCGCTGGCCTCGGTCGGCAAGGGCGATGCGGGGGCGCATCTGCGCCCGACCACCGACCGCGTTCGCGAAAGCCTGTTTAGCGTGCTCACCCATCTCGATGTGATAGAGGGCGCGCAGGTGCTCGACCTGTTTGCCGGTACCGGCGCGCTGGGGCTCGAGGCGCTGTCGCGCGGCGCCGAACATGTCACATTCGTCGATGACGGGCGGGTGGCGCAGGGGCTGATCACCAAGAACATCAACCTGACCGGCAGCCTCGACTGGACCACGCTGATCCGCCGCGACGCCACGCGCCTTGGCCCCAATCCCGGCGCGCCCTGCGGGCTGATCTTTCTCGACCCGCCCTATGGCAAGGGCATGGGCGCCCGCGCCCTGGCCACCGCGCTGGCGGGCGGTTGGGTGGCCGATGACGCCCTGATCGTGTGGGAGGAAAGCGCACCGATGCCCGCGCCCGAGGGGTTCACCCTGCATGATGCGCGCAAATATGGCGATACCCACATCACCCTGATGTGGCGCGCGGCGCCGTCCTGATCCGATTGCCTTGCTCGATCGCGCAAGCGCCGCAAACAGGCGGGACATGTCGCTGCAAAGCGGTATTGAGGCACAAGCGAACAGGATGGAGGGGACCCGATGACGCTTTCCTTGGGTGTGGATACGGGCGGAACCTATACCGACGCGGTGCTGATCCGCGACGAACGCGACGTGATCGCGACCGCCAAGGCGCTGACCACGCGTTCCGACCTGGCCATCGGGGTCGGCAACGCTATTCGCGCGGTGCTGGATCAGGCGGGTGCGGCGCCCGGCGATATCGGGCTTGCCTCGCTGTCGACGACGCTGGCCACCAATGCGCTGGTCGAGGGGCAGGGCGGGCGCGTGGCGCTGGTCTATATCGGGTTCGGCGAGGGCGATCTGGACAAGCACGGGCTGCGCGAGGCGCTCAAGGGCGATCCGGCTTTGGTAATTGCGGGCGGTCACTGTCATACCGGGTCCGAAGCGGCGCCGCTCGATCTGGGCGCGTTGCAGTCGTTTCTTGTCTCTAACAAGGGGATTTCGGGCTTTGCGGTGGCGGGTCTTTTTGCCACCCGCAACCCCGAACACGAACTGATGGTGGCCCGCGCGATCACCGAGGCGACCGGGGCGCCAGTGACCTGTTCGCACCAGCTGTCGGCCAAGCTGAACGGGCCGAAACGGGCGGTCACGGCGGTGCTGAACGCGCGCCTGATCGGTATGATCGACCGTCTGATCGGCCGCGCGCAGGATACGCTGGTCGAGATCGGTATCGACGCGCCGATGATGGTGGTGCGGGGCGACGGCGCGCTGATGAGCGCCGAACAGGCGCGCGAACGGCCTATCGAGACCATCCTCAGCGGTCCGGCGGCCTCGATCGTGGGCGCGCGCTGGCTGACCGGGGTCAGCGATGCGCTGGTTTCGGATATTGGCGGCACCACCACCGATGTGGCCCTGATCCGCAATGGCCGGCCCAAGATCGACCCGTCTGGTGCCCAGGTTGGCGGGTTCCGCACCATGGTCGAGGCGGTGGCGATGCGGACCTATGGGCTGGGCGGAGACAGCCAGGTGCATGTGATTGCCGAGGGTTTGCAGGGCGGTGTCCATCTTGGCCCGCGCCGGGTTCTGCCCTTGTCGCTGATCGCGGCAGAGGCGGGCGCGGTGGTGCATGCGGCGCTGGATGCGCAATTGCGCGCAGCCTCGACCGGGGAATATGACGCGCGCTTTGCGCGGCGGGTTCTGGGGGTACCGGCAGATGGGATCGGCCCGCGCGAGACGGTGCTGCTCGACCGGTTGGGCACGCGGGTCTTGCCGCTGTCCGATCTGCTCAGGACGCGGATGGAACAGGGCGCGCTGACCCGGCTGGTGGACCGGGGTATCGTACAGGTCTCGGGTCTGACCCCGTCGGATGCAAGTCACGTACTGGGACGCCTCGACGCCTGGGACGCCGAGGCCGCGCAAAAGGGGATGGAGCTTTTTGCCCGCAAGCGAACCGGTAATGGCGAGCGTCTGGCCAAGGATGGCGAAACGCTGGCCACGATGATCATCGACCAGCTGACCGAGCAGACCGCGCAGACCTTGTTAGAGACTGCTTTTGCCGAAGAGGACGCGGATTTCGGCCTGCCGCCCGAGCAGCTTGCCCGCCATGTTCTGACCCGCCGGGGGCTGTCAGGACATCGCGGCCTCCTGGCGCTGGATGTGGCGCTGAACCTGCCTGTCGTGGGGTTGGGGGCCTCGGCGGCCAGCTACTATCCGGCAGTGGGCGCACGGCTGCGCTGCGACACGATCCTGCCTGAACATGGCGGCGTGGCCAATGCGATCGGGGCGGTGGTGGGCCGGGTGACCCTGCGCCGGGCAGGCAGCGTGACGGCCCCCGCCGAAGGGCGCTATCGCGTGCATCTGGTCGACGGGCCGCAGGATTTCGGTGACCCCGAGCAGGCCATGTCCTTATTAGAGACTGTTTTGCGGGGCGAGGCAGAGCAGGCCGCGCGTGCGGCGGGGGCCGAGGATATCCGCATTCTGGTCAACCGCGACATTCGCCAGGTGCCGGTCGAAGGGCGCGAGGTGTTCATCGAGGCCGAAGTCACGGTCGAGGCCAGCGGCCGCCCCCGTATCGCGGCAGAGTGATCCGGGCGCGCAACAGGCGCGCCCGGACAAAATCAGGCTCTATTCAGCCGCATCAGCGCGTTTCGGCAGTACCCAGTCGGCGCGCGCGAAATGGCAGGTATAGCCGTTGGGATGCTTTTCCAGATAGTCCTGGTGGTTCTCTTCGGCCTCCCAGAAATCACCCACCGGTTCGACCTCGGTCACCACCCTGCCCGGCCACAGGCCCGAGGCGTCGACATCGGCGATGGTATCCAGCGCGACCGCTTTTTGCGCCTCGTCCACGTAATAGATGGCCGAGCGATAGCTGGTGCCCAGATCGTTGCCCTGCCGGTTGACCGTGGTCGGGTCGTGGATCTGGAAAAAGAACTCCAGCAACTGCCGGAACGAGATGCGGGTCGGATCAAACCAGATCTCGATCCCCTCGGCATGGCTGCCGTGATTGCGATAGGTGGCGTTGGGCACGTCACCGCCGGTATAACCGACGCGGGTCCGGTCAACCCCGGGCATCTTGCGGATCAGATCCTGCATGCCCCAAAAACATCCTCCTGCCAGAACGGCGCGTTCAAGGCTCATGCGATATCCTCCACCTGATCGAGATAGTCAGCGTACCCCTCTGCCGTCATGTCGTCACGATGGACAAAGCGGAGCGAGGCCGAATTGATGCAATAGCGCAGCCCGCCGCGATCGCGCGGACCGTCGGGAAAGACATGGCCCAGATGGCTGTCCCCGTGTTTCGAGCGGACCTCGGTGCGGATCATGCCATGGGTGCGGTCTTCGAGTTCCAGCACATGGGTGGTTTCGATCGGCTTGGTGAAACTGGGCCAGCCGCAGCCGGATTCGTATTTGTCCGACGACGCAAAGAGCGGTTCGCCCGAGACGATGTCGACATAGATGCCCGGCTCCTTGTTGTGGAGCAGCTTGCCGGTGCCGGGGCGTTCCGTCCCGCTTCTCTGGGTGACATGGAACTCTTCGGGGCTTAGCGCGGCGATGGCCTCGGGTGATTTCGTGTAACGGGTCATGGAACCTCCGTTCAGGGGTGGTCACGCGCAGTATTTGAGATCGGCTGGGTGAAAGCAAAGGGTTGTTTCACGCCGCTCGCGCAGACGTGCATTGATCCGGAACTCTCTGCCATACGTAACCTGTGGGAAAGGAGAGCCAAGATGGTCCGCATCATTTTTCTGATCGTTCTTCTGCTTGTCGGCCGGTCGGTTCAGGCAGGTGCCGTTTCCGGCAGTTTTCCCTCGATAGATGGGGGCACGCTGTCTCTGGAAGAGTGGCGGGGGCAGCCGGTCCTGGTGGTCAACACCGCTTCGCAATGCGGGTTCACCGGCCAGTATGCCGGGCTGCAAGCTCTGTGGGAGAGATATCAGAGCGCCGGTTTGGTCGTGCTTGCCGTGCCGTCGGATGACTTCAACCAGGAACTGGCGACCGCGGCCGAGGTCAAGGAGTTCTGCGCGCTGAATTACGCTCTGACGTTGCCGATGACCAATATCCTGCATGTGAAGGGGGCAGACGCGCATCCGTTCTACAAGGCGGTCAAGGCCGAGACCGGGTTCGAGCCGGCCTGGAACTTCAACAAGGTTCTGGTGGCACCGGACGGGTCTATTGCGGCAACCTTCGGGTCGGCTGTCAAACCGGATTCGGCGCGGATGCAGCGCGAGATCGAGGCATTGCTGAACTAGGGTTTACGCGCGCTTGCCTGCCGCGACAGTTGCACGGCAAGGATACCAGCGGTGGTGATCGCCACGCCGATGGCATCAAGCGCGCCCAGCCGCTCGCCCAGCAGGGCGGCGGCGATGGCCACACCAAACACCGGGTTGAGAAAGTGAAACGTGGCCGCCCGGATCGCGCCGATCCGGTTGAGCAGCAAGACCCAGACAAAGGTCGCGGTCAGGCCGGGCACCAGCGTCGTATAGGCGAATGCCAGCGCCAGCGGCAGCGTCGGCGTGACATGCACGGTCTCAAAGATCGGGGTGGCGAGGAACAGGACGGCGGATCCCACCAGCATCTGCAAGCCGACCACCATCATGAAATTGCCGCCCGAGGTCGCGCCGCGCAGGGCCAGCGTTGCAGCGGCAAGCGCCAGAGCGCCCAGACCGCAGAGCAGCACCCCGAACAGATCGACACCCGCGCCGATGCGCGCGCCCATGATCAGTGCCACGCCCAGAAAGCCCGCCAACAGACCGGCGATGCCCAGCGCCGGCAACCGCTCGCCAAACAGCCCCCAACTGGCCAGCGCCACCAGCAGCGGCATGGTCGAGGCGATGATCGCTGCGACCGAGGCTTCGACCGTCTGCATCGCATAGAAGTTCAGACCCAGATAAAGCGCGTTCTGGCAGATGCCAAAGACGATGGTCGCCTTCCACTGGTTGCGGGTCAGCCGCCAGGTCTGGCCCATCGCACGGGCGATGATGACGCCCAGAAGGCCCGAGATCAGGAACCGGCAGGCCAGCGAGAACAGTGGCGAGGCATCCGCGACGATGATCCGGGCCGAGGAGAAGGCCGAGGACCACATGAAGGCAAAGGCCAGCCCCATGGCGATGGCGCGCAGATCCACGGTGTATTCTCCCCCTCGGTCAACGCGGCGACAGTTTCGGAAATCGCGGGCCGGTGCAAGGGGGCTCTGCCGCTGCCGTCCTGCGGGATATCTGGGGCAAGAGGAAAGAGGGGATTAGGATTCTGCCGAAAGCGCGGGCCAGAAACACAAGGGCCGCCCCGAAGGGCGGCCCAGAAAAACGCGATCCGGTGGGGATCAGCCGTTCACGCTGTCCTTCAGCGCCTTGGCGATGGTCATCTTGACCACCTTGTCGGCTGCCTTGGTGAAGGTTTCGCCGGTGGCGGGGTTGCGGACCTGACGCTCGGGGCGCTCGCGGCAATAGATCTTGCCGACGCCCGGCAGGGTCACGGCGCCACCGCCCGACACTTCGCGGGTGATCAGCGCGCAGACCGCATCCAGAGCGGCGCTGGCGGTTTTCTTGTCACTGCCCATATCCTCGGCCAGTGCGGCAACGAGCTGAGTCTTGGTCATAGGCTTTGCCATTTCTTGGTCTCCTTTTTCGTGCCCGATCCATAGGGCCTCATTGCGGCAATCTAACTTTATCTTGTGAGCGAACACAACGAATAGTAGCGCCGAAAATCCCAAAAATAGGGGTTTTTCGGCGTTTTTCCGCAGTCAGAGGAAGGCCGTTTCGTCAAATGACCGCAATTTGCGGCTGTGCAACCGCTCCAGAGGCATGCCGCGCAGGGTTTCCATGGCTCGGATTCCGATGCGCAAATGGCGGCTGACCTGGGTTGTATAGAAGGTCGAAGCCATACCGGGAAGCTTCAATTCGCCATGCAGCGGCTTGTCGCTGACGCAAAGAAGCGTGCCATAGGGCACCCGGAATCGATAGCCATTGGCCGCGATGGTGGCGCTTTCCATGTCCAGCGCGATGGCGCGGGACTGGCTGAGGCGCTGCACCGGGCCGGACTGGTCGCGCAGTTCCCAGTTGCGGTTGTCGATGGTGGCGACGGTGCCGGTGCGCATGATCCGTTTCAGGTCATAACCGCTGAGCTCTGTCACCTCGGCCACCGCCTGTTCCAGAGCGATCTGGATCTCGGCCAGCGCCGGGATCGGCACCCAGACCGGCAGGTCGTCATCCAGCACGTGATCCTCGCGCAGATAGGCATGGGCCAACACGAAATCGCCCAGCGCCTGGGTGTTCCTGAGGCCGGCGCAATGACCCACCATCAGCCAGGCATGCGGGCGCAGCACGGCGATGTGGTCGGTCGCTGTCTTGGCGTTGGACGGGCCGACGCCGATGTTGACCAGCGTGATGCCCGATCCGTCGGCACGCTTGAGGTGATAGGACGGCATCTGCGGCAGTTTCGCCAGGGTCTCGATCTGGGTGTCTGGATCGGTGATCTCGACATTGCCGGTGCTGACAAAGCTGGTGTAGCCGCTGGCCGGATCGGCCAGCTGGGCGCGGGCATAAGCCTCGAACTCGGACACGTAGAACTGATAGTTGGTGAACAGGATGTGGTTCTGGAAATGCGCCGCGTCGGTGGCGGTGTAATGCGCCAGCCGCGCCAGCGAGTAATCCACGCGCTGCGCGGTGAACAGCGACAGCGGGCCCGCGCCGTCTTCGGACACATGGGTGCCGTTGACGATATCGTCATTGGTCGTGGCCAGATCGGGGACGTCGAACACGTCGCGCAGGGTGAACCCGGCGGCGCCTTCGTGCGGAACCACCAGATCGGGGGCGTTGGCCACCGCGAAATGCAGCGGAATCGGGGTGGAGGACGGGCCGATCTGTACCGGCTGGCCATGATTGCGGATCAACAACCCGATCTGCTGGGTCAGATAGGACCGGAACAGATCAGGCCGGGTGACGGTGGTGGCATGGGTGCCGGGGTGCGAGACATGGCCAAAACTCAGCCGGCTGTCCACCTGCGCATAGGAAGAGGTGGAAAAGCGGATCTCGGGGTAGTAGGCCCGATACCGCGCGCCCGGCTCGGTGCCTTGCATGGCGGTGGTGAAGCTTTCGCAGAGAAACCCGGTGGCCTGGCTATACAGCTCTTCCAGTCGGGCGACCGCCTGGGCGGCGTCGGTGAACGGCGCCGGTTCGGGGGTCGGGGGGGTGATCAGTTGCGTCATGCAAGCGGCTCCAGCAGGTCGATCCGTTCAAAACTGCGCACGTCGATCAGGCCCAGATCCGAGATGCGCAATTCGGGGATCACCACCAGTGCAAGCAGCGAATGCTGCATATAGGCGTTGTTGAGCGTGCAACCGCAGGCGGCCATCGCCTCGACCATGGCCTGTGCCTTGGCGGCGACCTCGGCGGCGGGGCTGTCGGACATCAGCCCCGCGATGGGCAGTTCCACCAGCGCCAGTTCCTGACCGTCGCGCCAGATGGTGATGCCGCCGCCGACCTCGGCCAGCCGGTTCGCGGCCAGTGCCATCTGCTCTCGGTCGGTGCCGACCACGATCATGTGGTGACTGTCATGCGCCACGGTCGAGGCCATGGCCATGCGGCCCTGATAGCCGAAGCCCGAGACAAAGGCATTGGTGACGCCGCCGGTGGCCCGGTGGCGTTCGACCAGCGCGATCTGGCAGACGTCATCGGGGTGCTCGGCGGTCTCTACGAGCCCTTCTCGCACCGGCAGCTCCGCTTTCAGCGCCTTGGTCGGCGCCTGGTTTTCCACCACCCCGATCACATTGGCGCGGACCCGGTTGGCGCCGGTTGGGGCCGCGATCTCGAAATCGCGCGCGCTTAGCGCATGGCCCAGATGCACGGTACCCCGGGCCGTGTCGGGCCAGTCGTAATGGGGACAATCGACGGCAATCTTGCCGTTCTCGGCCACCACCTGCCCTCGCGCGATCACCAGTTCGATGGGCAGGTCGCGCAGGTCCGAGGTGAGGATCACATCGGCGCGCCGACCCGGTGCGGTCGAGCCCAGCTCGCGCTCCAGCCCGAAATGGGTGGCGGTGTTGATCGTCGCCATTTGCAGGGCAATCAGCGGGTCGCAGCCACAGGCGATGGCATGGCGCACCACCCGGTTCATATGGCCATCGTTTACCAGCGTGGCCGAATGGCAATCGTCGGTACACAGGATGAAGTTGCGCGGATCGAGCCCCTTTTCCGTCACCGCAGTGATCTGGGTTTCCACGTCATACCAGGCGCTGCCCAGCCGCATCATGCTGCGCATGCCCTGGCGCACCCGGGCGATGGCGTCAGCCTCGCAGGTGCCTTCGTGATCGTCCGCAGGCCCGCCCGCAACATAGGCGGCAAAGGCAGGGCCCAGATCGGGCGAGGCATAATGCCCGCCCACCGTCTTGCCCGCGCGCTGGGTCGCGGCGATCTCGGCCAGCATCTTGGGGTCGGCATTGGTGACACCGGGAAAGTTCATCATCTCGCCCAGGCCGATGATGCCGGGCCAGGTCATCGCCTCGGCCACATCCTCGGGCGTGATCTCATACCCGGTGGTCTCCAGTCCCGGCGCCGAGGGCGCGCAGGAGGGCATCTGGGTAAAGATGTTGACGGGCTGCATCAGCGCCTCGTCATGCATCATCCGCACACCGGCTAGGCCAAGGACATTGGCGATCTCATGCGGGTCGGTGAACATGGTTGTGGTGCCATGCGGGATGACGGCGGCGGCAAACTCGGCCGGGGTCAGCATGCCGCTTTCGATATGCATATGCCCGTCGCAGAGGCCCGGGATCATGTAGCGCCCGTTCGCCTCGATGATCCGGGTGTCGGGGCCGGAGCAATGGCTGGCATCTGGGCCAACAAAGGCGATGCGCCCCTCGGCAATCGCGATGGAATGGCCCGGAAGCGCCTCGCGCGTGTGCACGTTGATCCAGGTGCCATTGCGGATGATCATGTCCGCCGGTTCGCGGCCTGCGGCGACGGCGACCAGGCGGGGGGCCACATCGGCCCAGCTGGGAAAAGTCGTTGGTTCCATGGCATAACTTTCCCGAAACCGCGACCGGGCGCAAGCCCTGCCGGATGGGTTTCATCAAAGCTTCGTCTTTGCCCGCTTGACAGCGGAAGGCGGTCGGCATGAACCTGCCGCCATGGATTATGACAAGATAGATGCGGATGGGTTCGGGCGGTCGCTCAAGGGGATCGGGTTGAACCTGCTGGTGCGGGACGTTCCTGCGCAATGCGCCTTTCTAGAGGCTGTTTTTGCGATGAGGTCTCATCAGGTGACGGCCGACTTCGCCATTGTCAGCTATGGCAATCAGGTGTTCCAATTGCACAGCGACGGCACCTATCACGCAAACCCGCTGCTGGGGCTGTTGCCGGAAAACCCGCCGCGCGGGGCGGGGATCGAAATCAGGCTCTATGACAGCGATCCCGATAGGGCGGTGGCACGGGCCGTGGCCTTTGGCGCGACGGTCTTGCAGGCGCCGGCCGACAAGCCGCATGGCCTGCGCGAGGCCTATATCCTGTGCGACAATGGCTATGCCTGGGTACCGAGCCGGCCCAAGGACAGCGCCTGACCGCAGCGCGCCGCAGGCGCGCTGCCCGGCCCAACGGGAGGAGGTGCCGCGTCAGCGGCATCAACGACGGGCGGGAGTGCCCCCTTTCCCGGATCACCCGACTTCGCGGGCGATTTCGGCGCGGATCCAGTTGGCAAAGGCGACCGCGCCGGGGGTCTCCTCCGCCTGCGGCGACAGCAGCAGGTAATAGGCCTCGGGCATGGCCGCGCGATGGGCAAACGGCGCGATCAGCCGCCCCTGCTCGATCAGGCTGCCCGCGATCGTGTCATGCGCCAGGCACAGCCCGCCGCCCGCCATCGCCACCGACAAGCCAACCATATAGGTGGTGGCATAGGTGATCGGCGGATCGGGCCAGTTCAGGGCCTGTTCCTCGGCCCAGGTCGCCCAGTTCGACAACAGGTTGGAACAGTCATAGAGCGGCTGCCCGACCAGCGTTTCCAGTGTCACCTGATAGCCGGGCGCGCAGACGGGATAGTACTGTTCGCTGCGCAACAGCTCGGTCCGCACCGTATCCGCCGGGCGCAGGGAATAGCGGATCTCGACCGCCGCGCCCTCGGCCATTTCGCGCGGCTCCCACAGCTCGGTGAAGATGTTCAGATGCACATCCGGGTGCAGCGCGCGGAACCGGGGCAGGCGCGGGCCCAGCCAGTTGACCGCAAATGTGATGTTGCATTGCACCTGCACCGTGTTCTGGTTGTCTCCGGTCACCGCGCGGGTGCCCCGGATCAGGGTGCGGAACGCCTCGCGCACCACCGGCAGATAGGTGATCCCGGCCTCGGTCAGTTCCAGCGCCCGGGGCCGGCGGTGAAACAGCGGCTGGCGCAGGTGCGATTCCAGCGCCTTGATCTGCTGGCTGACCGCGCTTTGCGTCATGTTCAGATCGCGCGCGGCGCCGGTAAAGGACAGATGCCGGGCGGCGGCCTCGAAGGTGCGCAACCAGCCGAGCGGGGGGAGAGGATTCTGCATACCATAACTCTGCCATAAGTCTTTCTAATGCGAAAAGGGTGAATTTTTCGTTGGTCAAACCTGACGCCAAAAGGCAGCTTTTGGGCAACCCGAATGCCAGCCGACACCAGGAGAGAGCCCATGTCCGTCACCAGCCTGCGCCCCAATATCGACCATTGGCAGGAGCGCGTCGATCTGGCCGCGTCCTTTCGCTGGATCGAGCGGCTGAACATGCATGAAGGGGTTGCCAATCATTTCAGCCTGGCGGTGAACCCCGAGGGGACGCAGTTCCTGATGAACCCCAACCAGATGCATTTCGCCCGTATCCGCGCCTCGGACCTGCTGCTGCTGGATGCCAACGACCCCAGAACGATGGAGATGCCGGGGGCGCCCGATCCGACGGCCTGGGGCCTGCACGGTTCGATCCACCGCCATTGCCCGCATGCGCGCTGCGTGATGCATGTGCATTCGATCTTTGCCACCGTTCTGGCCAGCCTTGCCGACAGTACCCTGCCGCCGATCGACCAGAACACGGCGATCTTCTACAACCGCTATGTCATCGACGACGAGTTTGGCGGGCTGGCGTTCGAAAGCGAGGGCGAGCGCTGCGCCTCGATGCTGAACGATCCGAAGAAGCGGGTGATGATCATGGGCAACCATGGCGTGCTGGTGATCGGCAGCGACGTGGGCGACACGCTGAACCGGCTCTATTATTTCGAGCGCGCCGCCGAGACCTATATCCGCGCCTTGCAGACGGGCCGTCCGCTGCGCGTGCTCAGCGACGAGATTGCCGAGAAAACGGCGCAGGAGCTTGACGACTATCCGGGGCAGTCCGAGGCACATCTGCGCGAGGTCAAGGCGGTGCTGGACGGTGAAGGGTCGACCTACGCCAGCTGACAGTTTGAAACTCACAACCTGCCCGAACCGGCCCGTGGGCGCCGGAGGATGGCGCTTGTCCAGAGACGAGGAAAGACGATGACCGATTTCAGTCAGGACGCCGAAGCGGCACGCTGGAATTATCGCCCCGAAAACCCGGTGGGGCTGAACCCGCTGTTCAGCTGGCCGCCGCGCCCGGCGGCGGTGCTGCGGTGGTATCGCGGGGCATGGCTGCAGCTGACCTCGCTGACCCTCTGTCTGGTGCTGGCCGTCGCCGCCTATACCTGGTTCCTGCCGCCGCTTGAGGCGATGCAGAGCTTTGCGCCCGGCTGGATGTTCCGGGTGTGGCTGTTGAACATGGTGCCGCAGATCATGGTCGCGGGCGGTCTGCACTGGTGGTTCTACATGCGCAAGGGCCAGGGCATGTACAAGAAGTTCGACCGCCGCGACCTGACCCGGGACAATGGTACCTTTACCTTTCGCAATCAGCTCTGGGACAATATCTGGTGGACATTGGGCAGCGCGATGACCGTCTGCACGGTCTATCAATGGCTGATCTACTGGGTGATGGCGAATGGCTGGGTGCCCACGGTCACCTGGGCGCAGGCGCCGGTCTGGTTCGTGGTCTGGATGTTTTTCATCCCGATGTGGTCGGGGCTGCATTTCTACTGGGTGCACCGGCTGGAGCATCACCCGAAGCTCTACAAGCATGTGCACGCCGTACATCACCGCAATGTCAACATCGGCCCGTGGTCGGGCATCTCGAACCACTGGTACGAGAATATCCTCTATTTCACGACCTATTTCATTCATCTGCTGGTGCCCTCGCACCCGCTGCACCTGCTGTTTCACATCTACTTCCAGCAGGTCAGCCCGATCCTGTCGCATTCGGGGTTCGAGAAGATCAAGACCGGAGAGACCGAGGCCGCCAAGACCGGGGACTTCTTTCACCAGCTGCATCACCGCTATTTCGAGTGCAATTACGGCACGTCCGAGATCCCCTTTGACAAGTGGTTCGGCACCTTCCACGACGGCAGCGCCGAGGCGACCACCCGCACCCGCGCCTATAAGAAGCAGATGTATACCTGACCCGGTCGACAGGTTTCACAAGGGCCGCCCGCCTGGGCGGCCTTTCACGTTTTTGAGGGCGCGCGCGCCGGGTCTTTACCTTTGCCCCGCGCCTCTGCTACAGGCGCCCGGTCCGGATCATCCGGGCGCCGGTCGCAGCCTACCCGGCTTATGAAAACAAGGGACCCAAACGTGAAGACACTTGTCATCTGCTCCGGCGGATTGGATTCGGTATCGCTGGCCCACAAGGTGGCCGCCGAGCACGATCTGATCGGCCTTATCTCTTTCGACTACGGTCAGCGCCATCGCAAGGAGCTGGACTTTGCCGCCCGTGCCGCCACGCGGCTGGGCGTGCCGCATGACCTGATCGACATGCGCCAGATCGGCGCGCACCTGTCGGGCAGCGCCTTGACCGATGATGTTGACGTGCCCGACGGGCATTATGCCGAGGACACAATGAAGATCACCGTGGTGCCCAACCGCAATGCCATCATGCTGGCCATCGCCTTCGGCATCGCGGCGGCCAAACAGGCCGATGCGGTGGCGACCGCCGTGCATGGTGGCGATCACTTCATCTATCCCGATTGCCGCCCCGGTTTTACCCAGGCGTTCGAGGCGATGCAGGCGCAGGCGCTGGACGGCTATGCCAGTGTCCGGCTTTACACCCCCTTCGTGCACGAACCGAAATCGGCCATCGTGACCGAGGGCGAGCGCCACAACACGCCCTTTGCCGATACCTGGTCCTGCTACAAGGGGGGCGAGGTGCATTGCGGCCGCTGCGGCACCTGTGTCGAACGACGCGAGGCGTTCCATCTGGCAGGTGTCGCAGACCCGACCCCCTATGCCGACCCCGAGTTCTGGCGCGCGGCGGTGGAGGGGCGCTGATGTACCGGATCACCAAGGAGTTCCATTTCTCGGCCTCGCACCAGCTGTGCCATCTGCCCGACGACCACCCCTGCGCCCGGCTGCACGGGCATAACTATATCGTCGAGGTCGAACTGGCTGCTGCCGAGCTGGATGCCAACGGCTTTGTCCGCGATTACCGCGAGTTGAAGCCGCTCAAGACCTGGATCGATGACGCGCTGGACCATCGTCACCTGAACGAGGTGTTCGGTCATGACATGGTCACCTCGGAACGGTTGGCGAAAGAGGTCTATGAGTTCTGCAAGGCGCGCTGGGCGGAAACCAGCGCCGTACGGGTCAGCGAAACGCCCAAGACCTGGGCCGAGTACCGGCCATGACCACCCTGCGTATCGCCGAAATCTTCGGTCCCACGATACAGGGGGAGGGCGCGGTGATCGGCGCGCCCACCGTGTTCGTGCGGGCGGGCGGTTGCGATTACCGTTGTTCCTGGTGCGACAGCCTGCATGCGGTGGACAGCGCCTATCGCGACACCTGGACCGCGATGACAACCGAGCAGGTCTGGGCCGAGGTCGCGCGCCTGTCGGGCGGGGTGCCGCTGACGGTTTCACTGTCGGGCGGCAACCCGGCTATTCAGGACTTCGGCCCGTTGATCGAGATGGGCAAGGCGCAGGGCTATCGCTTTGCGCTGGAAACCCAAGGATCGGTCGCGCGGGGCTGGTTTCGCGAACTGTCGCCTCTGATCCTCAGCCCCAAACCGCCTTCGTCCGGCGAAACGGTCGATTGGGACCGGTTCGCCGACTGTATCGCACGGGCGCGCGACGCGGTGACGGTGATCAAGATCGTGGTGTTTGACGAGGCCGATTACCTTTGGGCGCGCGAGGTGGCGGCGCGTTTCCCGAACTTGCCGATCTATCTGCAACCGGGCAACCACACGCCGCCGCCGCCTGATGCCGAGGATGCGGCCATCGACATGGACGGCATCATGGCGCGTTACGAATGGCTGATCGGTCGGGCCCTGTCCGACCGATGGTTCACCCCCACAATCCTGCCGCAGCTGCATGTGCTGGTCTGGGGCAACAAGCGTGGCGTCTGAGACGCCGAGAGGAGCATGACAATGGCCAATCAGGATATCTATGCAAACTTGACCCAACTGGGTGGCAAGACCGAACTGCCGAACTCGCCCGAAGAGGCGGTACTGGAAAAGGTGCCCAACCCGCAGGCGGGCACCGATTACGCGGTGCGCTTCACCGCGCCAGAGTTCACCTCGCTCTGCCCGCTGACGGCGCAGCCCGATTTCGCCCATATCGTGATCGACTATGTGCCGGGCGACTGGCTGGTGGAAAGCAAGTCGCTGAAGCTCTATCTTGGCTCGTTCCGCAACCACGGTGCATTCCACGAGGATTGCAGCGTCTCCATCGGCAAGCGGCTGGTCGAGCTGCTGGCGCCCAAATGGCTGCGGGTCGGGGCCTATTGGTATCCGCGTGGCGGTATTCCGATCGACGTGTTCTATCAGACCGGGCCGGAATTGCCCGGCGTCTGGATCCCCGATCAGGGCGTGCCGACTTATCGCGGGCGGGGCTAGGTTCAGGCACCTAGGATTTCTCGAACAGCGCGATATAGGCCAGGTCGTCCTTGTGCGGCCCGGCAGCCAGATCGCCATAGATGCGGACCTGGGGCAGTTTGAGGTTCTCGATCTGCCCCTGCGCCATCCGGCGCAGCGCAAGGTCGAAGCCCTTTTCCTCGAAATGCCTGGCATTGATCGAGATGGCGAATTGCGCGCCGGGCCGAGCCACGCGCAAGAGCGCGGGAAAAACCTCGGGACCCAGATGGCCATGAGTGAAGGTGCCTGACGAGACGATGCCGGAATAGCTCTCGCGTGGGGCGGGGATGCCCTGGTTCAAGTCGGTCTCGATGGCGTCGCGATAGATGTCCTTGCGCATGGCGCGCTCCAGCATCTCGGCGCTGATATCGGCGGCGTCGATGGGGCCGACGCCAAGCCCGGCCAGAATGGCACCGCAGAGGCCCGTTCCGGCCCCCACATCCAGCACCGGCCCTTGCCCGCCCGCCGCAACAAAGGCGCGCGCGGTATGCGCGGGCAGCTGGTAATCTTCGCGCGCGGCAAAGCCGTCGTCGTAATCGCCAGCCCATTCGGCATAGAGCTGCCGGTTGTCCTCGGGCGATTGCAGCCCATAGGCCGCGTCCAGATCGGGTGTCTTGATGCTCATGCACAATTGAAGGCCCAAGAGTGGATTCGAATCAAGTGCGTCGATCCAGCGCTTGCACATCGCGCGCGGGCGCAGCATCTAGGATGCCATGACTGGAACACTGCTTTCTTTTGGACATGGCTATACCGCCCGGGTGCTGTCGCGGGCGCTGGCGCCGCAGGGCTGGCGCATCATCGGCACCAGCCGCAACCCCGACCAGATGGAGGCGATCCGCGCCTCGGGCGCCGAGCCGCTGCTGTGGCCAGGCGAGGAACCTTCGCTTGACGGAGTCACCCATCTGCTGATCTCGACCGCACCAGATTCGGGGGGCGATCCGGTGTTGGCGGCGCTGGGCGACCAGATCGCAGCGCGCGCGGCGCAGTTTCGCTGGGTCGGTTACCTGTCAACCACCGCCGTCTATGGCGACCATGACGGCGCCTGGGTGGATGAGACGACGCCGCTGACCCCGACCGCTGCGCGCGGGCGCTGGCGGGTGATGGCCGAACAGCAATGGCAGGCGGTTCCCAACCTGCCGTTGCATGTCTTCCGGCTGGCCGGAATCTATGGTCCGGGGCGCGGGCCGTTCTCGAAACTGGGCAAAGGCGGCATCCGCCGGATCATCAAGCCCGGACAGGTGTTCTCGCGCATCCATGTCGAGGATATCGCCCAGGTTCTGGCCGCCTCGATGGCGCGGCCCGATCCGGGCGCGGTCTACAATGTCTGCGACGACGAACCGGTGCCGCCACAGGACGTGATCGCCTATGCGGCCGAGTTGCAGGGCCTGCCGCTGCCGCCCGCGGTGGATTTCGACAAGGCCGACCTGACCCCGATGGCGCGCAGTTTCTACAGCGAGAACAAGCGGGTAAGAAACGACCGGATCAAGGAAGAGCTGGGTGTTCGACTGAAGTACCCCAACTACCGCGTGGGGTTGGAGGCCTTGCAGGCCGACGCCGAAACATAAGCAGCGACATCCGCATCAATCCGGGTGCCACGCCGGATATGCGGTATGAAAACGCACGGTCTTCATCGTGCTGATACCGTAGCCGCAGCCGTCAACACAATCTGGCGACAGCCAGAGAGCGACCTGATTTGATTGCAGAAGGTCTGGTGGTGGCGGGAGCGGGTCTGAAAGAAAACTTTCTCCGACAAAGCACGTAGGACGGGCATTGCGGATCATCGCAGGCCCACCTTGGCACATCGATGCCGTCGGGGGCGGTCACATCATCAGAACCGGTTCTTGCCTTACTTCGCTTGTCCGAAGCCCAGGGTTGCCGGGCTTTCGCACGTTGGTGGGCCTCGACTGTCCGAAATGATCACGCCGCGACACAGGGTTCAGTGCCACCTCGGGCGGTTTGACCGGGCGCAGCGGGTTGTTCTTCTGTCTGGCTATTGCGACAGCATCACCGCCTCGACCCGGCGATTGGCCTCGCGGCCCTCGGGCGTGAGGTTGCTGGCGATCGGGGCGAGGTATCCGACCCCGTCGGCGCTGATCTGGTCGGCGGGGATGCCATATTCCTCGACCAGGCGCGCGCGCACCGCCCCGGCGCGTTTGCGGCTCAACTCGATGTTTGGCTCCAGCCCGCCGACGGTGTCGGTATGTCCGACCAGCACAAGCCGCAGCTCTGCGTTCGCCGACAAGAGCTGTGCCAGTTCGGCCAGCGTGTCGAACGGCCCCTCGCCCAGCGCATCCGATCCGGTCGCGAATTCAAGCCCCGACAGAATCACCCTTCCCCGGGTCTGCAACCGCCCGGCTAGGTCCATCGGCACCACCACCGCAGCGGGTTTCTCGACCGTGACGGGGTCGGTTGCGACCGATCCGGCGGGGAACGCCTGGATCAGTTGCACATAGGCATCGGGTGGATTGCGGCTGACCAGCAGGCTCAGCGCCTCGTCCCCGCGCATCGCCGACAGGAAGCGATAGTCGCGCACCGCCACATACATGTCGGGGCTGGGCACCACCTCGGTGGCAAAGCGGAAATCGAAGCCGCCGCAACTTTCAGCCGGGCAATCAAGCAGGATCTCGAACCCCGCCTCGAGGATCTGATCGCGCAGCGGGGCAAAGACCTGCAAGGTGGTCTTGGACCCGACGCTGATCCGCCAGGTGCGTTTTTCGATCCGCCCTTCCAGCTGGACCGAGGGCACCCCCTCGGCCCCGTGTACCCCGGTCGGCAGGGCATAGCCGTCAAGCGCGCGAATACGCTCGGTCAGCTGCCGGCTGCCCTGCGGCAGGGTCAGGCTCAGGTCCTGCGCCAGCGCGGGTGTTGCCGCCAGCGCGGCGCAGAGGGCCAGCCTGAGGATCATCGGAATTGCGAATGGTACTCGTCATTGGGCACCATCGCCGTGGCGCTGGCGACCCGGTTGGACATGTTGTAGAACCCGGCCACATTGGCGATGTCCCAGATGTCGCGGTCGCTGAAGCCGACATCGCGCAGGGCCTGACGGTGCGATTCCTCGATCTCGGCGCTGGCGGTGGTCATCTTGGCGGCGAAATCCAGCATCGCGCGCTGACGCGCATCCAGCGGCGCGACACGATAGTTCATCACCAGCATCTCGCCCAGCTTGGGATCGCCCGACAGCTGCCGTACGGCGGCGCCATGAGCGACAAGACAGTAGAAACACTTGTTGATCGACGACACCACTACCGCGATCATCTCGCGCTCCAGCTTGGACAGGCCCGAGGGTGCCAGCATCAGGTCGTTATACATCGCAGTAAAGGCGTTGAGCTTGGCAATGTCGAAGGCGTTGGCCTTGAGCACATTGGGCACCATGCCCAGCTTCTCGACGCAGATGTCGAAGTATTTTTGCGTTTCCTGCGGCAGCGGGTCCACCATCGGCAGGTCCAGCGCGGTGGGGCGGGTCTGGTCGGTCATGCGGTCTGTCTCTCCTCCTGAAGAAGGCGATAGTGATACTCTCCCACCAACTGCATGCCGAGAGAGCGATAGAGCGCGTTGGCGCCCTCGTTCGCCTTGGTGCAGATCACGCTAAGGGTATGGGCGCCGTTGTCCAGCGCCCAAAAGGCCGCGCCGCGCATCGCCCATTTGCCCAGACCCTTGCGGCGCTGGTGCGGCGGAATCTCAAGGGCATGCAGCATGGCGACACCGTCATGGATAGCGACAAAGGCGACCCCGCCGGGCTTGTCCTGATGCCGCATCAGCAGACCGGTCTTGGGCCCCTTGACCCGATCCATCACCGCCAGACGGCCGGGCCCGATCCCGCCCTCGGCCCAGAGCTCGCGCATGATCGCCAACGGCTCCCACAGGGCAAAGACGGTAACACGCGGCATCGGGAGGTCAGTCAGCTGGCTGACCGGGCAGGCATAGATATTGACCGGGTCGACGATCGAGTAGCCGCGTCCGGCCAGGGCCGCATCCAGCCCCTCGTCCCCCGGGCGCAGCTGGAACAGCGGCGGCTGGCCCATCTGCCGCATCGCAGCCTCGGCGGCTTCGATCTGAGGCTCGGAGACCGCGCCCGAGGCTGAGGCGGCCGAGACCCGCTTGCCGCCGCCGCGGCCCTCGCGCAGGGTCAGGGTGCCATCTGTCCGGCTGTCGGCGGCGGGCCAGGTTGCATCGACCACCGCGAACCAGTCAGGCGTCATTGCGCGGTCTCCCGCGCAAGCCGGGTGACAGCCGCGTCGATCCGCACACCATCCGTACCCCGCACCACCACATTGGCACCGAATGCTCCGTTGATCTGGAACGGATAGCAGCCAATGGTCAGATCGGGAAAATCCTCGGCCAACTGCGTCAGGGTTGCGGCGATGTCGCCCTCGCCCCGGTCAATCCGCAGGGTCTGCGACAACAGCGGCTGACCGCCGGTCAGCGTCGGCAGGATGCTGGCGACCATCGCCTGAAACACGCTGGGCACACCCGCCATCACATGTACGTTGCCCAGGGTAAAGCCCGGCGCTGTGCTGACCGGATTGTCAATCAGCGTGGCCCCATCGGGGATACGCGCCATGCGCAGCCGCGCGGCGTTCAGCTCCAGCCCGGTCTTGGCATAATGCGCCTCGAGCAGGGCGCGCGCATCGGCGCGCACGTCGATGGCGGCACCAAAGGCGCGGGCGATGCAATCGGCGGTGATGTCGTCATGGGTCGGCCCGATGCCGCCGCTGGTGAAGACATGGTCGAACCCATCCGACAATGCCTTGACCGCCGTCTCGATCGCCGGGGCGTCGTCGCTGACCACGCGCACCTCTTTCAGGTCAATCCCGTGTTTGCTCAGCTCTCCGGCGAGATAGTACATGTTGGCGTCGCGGGTGCGCCCCGACAGGATCTCGTCTCCGATGACCAGCATGGCGGCGGTTGGGTTTGGCATGGCGCCCTCTCTCTTGATCGACCCCTGCCGCAGGTATAGGCCCGGGATCATGCGCTTTCAAACAACTCTTGTCCCCGCCCGCCTGATCCGTCGCTACAAACGCTTTCTGGCCGATTGCCAGTTGGAAGACGGGCGCGAGGTGACCGCCCATTGCGCCAATCCCGGCTCGATGATGGGGCTGGCGGACCCCGGAACGAAAATCTGGCTGGAACCCAATGACGATCCGAAGAAGAAGCTGAAGTTCGGCTGGCGGTTGGTCGATCACGAGAACGGCCATTTCACCGGTGTCGATACCTCGGTCCCGAACCGGGCCTTGAAGACCGCGCTCGAGCGCCGCGCCATTCCGTCGCTGGCCGCCTATGAAACGGTGCGGCCCGAGGTGAAATACGGCCAGAACAGCCGCATCGACTTTCTGCTGAGCGGGCCCGGCCTGGCGGACGCCTATGTCGAGGTCAAAAGCGTGACACTGTGCCGTGAGCCCGGCCTGGCCGAGTTTCCCGACAGCGTGACCGCGCGCGGCGCCAAGCATCTGGCAGAGCTGGCTGCGATGGCCGGGCTGGGGCATCGGGCGATCATGCTTTATCTGGTACAGCGGACCGATTGCGACAGATTCACCCTGGCCGCGGATATCGACCCGGCCTATGCGCGCGCCTTTGAAACGGCCCGCGCGCAGGGTGTGGAAAAGCTGATCCTGACCACCCATATCTCTCCTCAAGGAGTCGAAATCGCCGATATGCTTTGACATATTGCGACGCTGCGCCCTCTGGCACTTTCTGCGCAAGCAGCGTAAACAGGGATCCGCGCGCAACTATTGGAGCCTCGCACCGATGAAGGAACATCGTGGCCGCCTGACCAGGGATGGTATCCGCATCTACGAACCCACCGACTTTGCCGGCATGCATGCGGCAGGGGCGGTTGCGGCGCGTATTCTGGACGATATCGCGGAACATGTCTTTCCGGGCCAATCCACGGGCGAGATCGACCGGATCATCACCGGGATGGTCGAGGCTGCCGGCGCGAAATCGGCGACCATCGGTTACAAGGGCTATGAGCATGCCAGCTGCATCTCGGTCAACCATGTGGTCTGCCACGGAATTCCGGGCGACAAGCGGCTGGGCGAGGGCGATATCCTGAATATCGACGTCACCGTGATCGTCGATGGCTGGTTCGGCGATACCAGCCGGATGTACGTGGCCGGCAAGCTGCCGCGCAAGGCCGAGCGGCTGATCCAGGTGACGCATGACGCCCTGTTCAAGGGGATCGAGATGGTCAAGCCGGGCAATACTTTCGGCGATATCGGCCATGCCATCCAGACCTATGTCGAGGCGCACCGCATGTCGGTTGTGCGCGATTTCTGCGGTCACGGGCTGGGCCAGGTGTTTCACGCCCCGCCCAACGTGCTGCATTACGGCCGCCCCGGCACCGGCGCGGTGCTGGAGGAAGGCATGTTCTTCACCATCGAACCGATGGTGAATCTGGGCCGCCCCGAGACCAAGACGCTGGCCGATGACTGGACCGCCGTCACCCGCGACAAATCGCTGTCGGCGCAGTTCGAACATTCGGTCGGGGTGACCGCAAACGGGGTCGAGATCTTTACCCTTTCGCCCGGCGGCAAGTTCCACCCGACCTACGCCTGATCAGGGCGGAACCGGGGACCAGCCCCCGGACCCCCAGGATACTTCTGGCAAGAGGAAAAGCAGAGGCCGGACCTCTGCAGACACGGTCGCGCGCTTACCGGTTGAGCCGGTCACAGCGCGAGCAGCACCGGCACTTCGGCCATATCATGAAACACCTCGGCCCCAAGCGCGCGCAGATTCGCGCCATCGCCATGGGCGACATAGCCGAGGCAACGCATACCGGCCCGAACGGCGGCGGTAACGCCTGATGGGCTATCCTCTATCACCACCGGGGATGTTGCGTCGAACTGCGCGGCGGCCGTTTGAAACAGGAGGGGGTCAGGTTTGGCCGTACCCAGAACATGGGCCGAGAACATCCTGTCCCGGAACCGTTCCCACAGCCCGTTCTGGCCCAGCGTGATGCGCATCTTGTCGGGGCTGCCATTGGAGGCGACACAATAGGGCAGAGCACGCGCATCCAGCGCGGCCAGCAGATCGGAAATGCCGGCGACAAGGGGCACGCCCGCACGCAGCCGGTCGTAGGTTTCGGCATAGACCTGATCCACCCAGTCATCGGGCAAATGCGCGCCCAGCGCGCGTGCCTTGTCCCGAACCCCGGTCATCGTACTGCCCAGAAAGAGGCTGACAGTATCTTCCAGCGTCAGGTTCAGCCCATAACGGGCGAGGTTGTCGGACAAGACGCGGTTCGAAAGCGGCTCGCTATCCACCAGCACGCCGTCGCAGTCGAAGATAACCAGGTCATGTCGCATCGCGTTCTCCGGATTGGGGAACCTGCGTTTAGCGCAACCCGCACCTTGCGGCAAACCGTTGACAGGCGATGGATTGCCGATGCAGGCGCGATCTGAAACATCCCGAAACATCATACCGGTAAGAGCCTCACCGTAGGTCTGCCAACTCAGTCAGGCGAAACCTTTTGATCTGCGCTTGGCACGTCTTGCGCAACGCTATCAGCGCGACATCGCCAGCTTCGCCGCCGCCCAGCGCGCCGCGTCCGCGACCGTCGGGTCAGAGTCCTGGGCCAGGTCCTGCGCCACCGGGCGCAGCGCCGGCAGGCCGGAGTTGCCGATGGCGTAGAGTACATTGCGCACGAAGCGGTCGCGCCCGATCCGCTTGATGGGCGAACCCGAAAACATCTCCCGGAACCCGGCATCGTCCAGACGCGCCAGATCGGCCAGTGCGGGGGCGCTCAACTCGGGCCGCGCGCCATAGCGCAGATCGCTGGCGGCCACCGCGAACTTGTTCCAGGGACAGGCCGCCAGGCAATCGTCGCAGCCATAGATCCGGTTGCCCAGCTTGGCGCGCAACTCTTCATCCACCGGCCCCTTGTGCTCGATGGTCAGATAGGAAATGCAGCGCCGCGCATCCAGGCGGTAGGGCGCCGGAAAGGCATCGGTGGGACAAGCGGTCAGGCAGGCAGAGCACGACCCACAATTGTCGCGCCCGACCGGGTCGCTCGGTAAATCGAGCGTCGTGAAGACAGAGCCCAGAAAGGCCCAATTGCCCCAATCCCGGCTGACCAGGTTGGTATGCTTGCCCTGCCAGCCCAACCCCGCCGCCTGTCCCAACGCCTTTTCCGGCACCGGGGCGGTATCGACAAACACCTTGACCTCGCCGCCGCCCGCCTCGATCAGCCAACGCGCCAGCCGCTTCAGCCGTTTCTTGACCAGGTCATGGTAGTCCTTGCCCCTTGCATAGACCGAGATCGCACCCCGGTCCGGCTGGCCGACCACCTCCATTGGATCCGTGTCAGGCGCATAGCTCTCGGCCAGCATGATGACCGAGCGCGCCTCGGGCCAGAGCGCCGCCGGATCGCCGCGCCACTCCATCCGCTCGGCCATCCAGCCCATCTGCCCGTGATACCCGGCTTCGACAAAGGCACCCAGCCGCGCGGGCATCTCGGGTACATCCCAGGGGCGGCAGACACGGCAGGACACGAACCCTTCCTCCAGGGCCCGCGCGACCAGCCTGTCTTTCAGTTCCCCGCTCATGCTTCTTTCTGGTCCAAAATACTCCGGGGGAGTCGCGCCTTGGCGCGGCGGGGGCAGCGCCCCCGGACCCGGTCAGAAATCGAGATCCGCGTAATGCGGCGGCGGCCGGAACCCGGGCACCTGATCGGCCAGGATCGACCGGAACGAAGGCCGCGACTTGATCTTTGCGTACCAGTCCTTGACCACCTGGCTCCGGTTCCAGTCCACGTCCGAGATATAGTCGAGCGAGGACAGATGCGCGGCGGCGGCGAAATCGGCCAGCGTCATCTGGTCGCCGGCCAGCCAGCGGCGGTGGTCCAGCAGCCAGGCCATGTAATCCAGATGATACTTGATCGCCTTGGCCCCGGCCTTGACATTGCGGCTGTCGGGATAGCCCTGCCCCGTCACCTTCTTGTTGACCCGCTCGTAAAGCAGGTTCGAGGTCACCTCGTTATGAAACTTGTCGTCGAACCAGCAGACCAGCCTGCGCACCTCGTAGCGCCCATCGACATCCTTGGGCATCAGCGGCGGTTCGGGGCGGGTCTCTTCGATGTATTCGCAGATGGCCGCGCTTTCGGCCAGCATCTTGCCGTCCAACTTGATCACCGGCACCTTGCCGGCCGGGTTGCGGCGCAGAAAATCCGGGTCGCCTTCCCAATAGCGCTCCTCGACCAGTTCAACCTCGATCTTCTTTTCGGCCAGCAACAGGCGGACCTTGCGGCAGAACGGGGACAGGGGGACGTGAAACAGGCGCGCCATGGGGATCCGGATCAAATGAGGTCTTGCCCGTCAGCAATAGCCCCGGCAGCGGTGCAAGTGCAAGTTCCCCCGGACAAAACACCGGCGGTCGGGCGGGTGGGCGACACGCAATCGTGACGCTGGGCGGATTGACGCCGACCGGGGCGCAGCGGCAGATAGCGCAACCTAGCCACAGGCCATCCGATGCCCGCACCCCTCACCTTTGCCCGTCTGACGCAGGTCGACCCGAACCTGATCACCGCCCATATGCGCGACCCGCGTCTGGCCATTCATATGCCGTTGATGCCCGACAGCTGGAGCGACGCGCAGACCGTCTCTTTCGTCCAGTCCAAGGAGGCCTGTTGGGACCGGGACGGGCTGGGCCATTGGGCGTTTCTTCATCAGGACCGATATGTTGGCTGGGGCGGCTTTCAGCGCGAGGGCGAAGAATGGGATTTCGGCCTGGTCCTCTGCCCCGCGCATTTCGGGCTGGGCCTGCCCATCGCCCGCAAGGCGCTGGACTTTGCCCATGCCGATCCGCGCATTCCCTTTGTCACCTTCCTGCTGCCGCCCTCGCGCCAGCATCTGGGTGCGCTGCGCCGCCTCGGCGCGCAGCCCCTGGGCGAGACCGATCATGCCGGGCACCGGTTCCTGAAGTTTCGCCTCGACACCGCCTGACGCCAAGCAGCGCGGCCTATTCGAAACAGTCCGACCGCCCATCGGCAGCGATGGTTGCCGCACCATCCATGATGGCCGCGGCGCGTTTGCGCAGCCGCGGTGATGGATCCGAGGCCGAGCGCCCGCGCGGATTGGGCAGAACCGCCGCGATCCGCGCCGCCTGCTGCGCCGACAGCTTGTCGGGGCTCACCCCGAAATAGCGATCGGCAGCGGCCGCCACGCCGAACACACCCTCGTCCATCTCGGCGACGTTCAGATAGACCTCGACGATCCTGCGCTTGGACCAGGTCAGCTCCACCAGCGGGGTGATCGCGGTTTCCAGCGCCTTGCGGATCCAGCTGCGCCCCTGCCACAGATACACGTTCTTGACCACCTGTTGCGACAGGGTCGAGGCACCGCGTCCCGACCCTTCGTCGATGGCGGCACGGATGGCATTGACGTCAAAGCCCCAATGCAGGCAGAAATTCGCATCCTCGGCCGCCACCACCGAACGCGCCATGACCGGGGCAATCTCTTCCAGCGGCACCCAGTCACGCTCGACCTTACCCAGCCGGCTGTATTCGGACCAGATCGTGTGGGTGATCGGCGGGTTGATCATCGAAAACAGCAGCACCAGCACCAGAAGAGCGGCGAAACCAGCCGCAAAGGCGCGACTGACCCAGCGCAGAACCCAGCGTCCAGGTCGCAACTTGGTGTCGGCCTTGCGGGCCTTCTTCTTTCTGGTGTTCGTTGTCCGCTTGGCCATGAATGCCTTTTAGCGCAGTTCTTTGATGATCTGAACGGGCAAAGCCATCCTGATCAGGCCGCCAAGAGCAATTGTGCCTCGGCGGACTTCGCCACCCGTCGCGCGGTTTGCCAGCCAGCGCCGCCGGTGATCGCAAGCTCCTGAAACAGGGCTGCCTCCGCGTCTTCGTCAGCCCCGTCTTCTGGCGCTTCGATGGCACCGGGAAAATAGCTTTCGGTCGGGATACCCTCGGAAAACACGATTTCGTGGCGCGCAAACAGCAGATGGTAATAGGTCAGCTTGTGACGCGGCGCGATGCGAATGGTACTGCCGTTAACCAACATACGCGCGGGAACAAACACCTCGCTTTCGCCACATGCCAGTTCTGCCTGCCAACCCGTGATCAGCATCCGGTGCTGCTGGCTGACATAGAGGTCGCGAAAATTGCCCAAAACTCCGGCCCTGAACAGCACCGGCGCCAAGGCACCGTCGCCCCGGACCGTTGTCTTTGCCAATTGCAGCAGCGGTTGCAATCCATTGTCCAGTGTCTGCACCAGATCGCCGGGGCGCAGGGTTTCCACCGGGATCGGGCCGCTTTCGATCTCGATGAAGGTACCAGCCGCAAAACACGCAAACCCGGGGAACCAGTTGGTCGAAGTCGTATCCAGAGTTTCGAGCGTGAGTTGCGTGTTCCCGTTCTGCAGGTCGGGCACATCGTCGAAATCGGCATTCATGTCCAGGGCGACGGTCATGAAACTGCCATCGCCCAAATCGATCCGGATGAACGAAGCGCGCTGGCCTGGGTCTCCGCGCACGTCGCCGACACCCAGATATTGATAGCTCAGCAGCGTCACGCCGCCGTCAAAAGAGACGTATTCCCCAGAAAGCGGGTCATTCAACTGAGTATCGACATCGACAAATGTCAGAACACTCGTCGAGTTGTTCACGATGTTTATCGTGCCGCCATTCACGAACGGATCACCGTTCACGTTCTGCGCGATCAGCGTGATATTCGCCATGTCTCTGCCTTGCCCGGTTTTCCGGGTCTGTTCACCGCGCACAAGAACGCGGATCTGCCTCGCCGATCAGATTAAGGTGAAATTGGGGCGGAAATGTGACCGGCTGCCTCAAGTGTTAACAAGGACTGCGGTACAAACAAAAACGACCGGGCCGCATCAACAGCCCGGTCGTATCGTTTTTCGTTCCGGTATGGCCCGCCAAAGGGCCGCTTACCGATTACTCGGCTGGCATCGCCAGGCTATCATGGCTCAGCGGGCGAGGCAGCTTGTTCAGCATCTCCTTGGGGCAGACCTGAAGGAAGTTGCCCTTCTCGATGTCCCAGTGTTGCAGGATATGGGCCGCCTTGGCGCTGCGGGTCTCTTCGGCGTGACGCTCGACCAGCTCTTTCAGCTGTGCCTCCCAATGGGCCACGCTCACCGGGCAGGTCACCAGCGTCTCCATGTTCATCAGCAGCTGGGCCTGACCGTCGGGATCATAGAGATAGGCCATGCCGCCGGTCATCCCGGCGCCAAAGTTGGCACCGATGCCACCCAGGATCACCGCAACACCGCCGGTCATGTATTCACAGCCATTGGTGCCGCAGCCCTCGATAACCACCTTGGCGCCCGAGTTGCGCACCGCGAACCGCTCGCCCGCGCGACCAGCCGCGAACAGGTGGCCATCGGTTGCACCATACAGAACGGTGTTGCCGATGATGGTGTTCTCATCCGCCTTCAGCGGGCTGACCTGCGGCTGACGCACCACGATGGTGCCGCCCGACAACCCCTTGCCGACATAGTCGTTGGCATCGCCCGAGACCTCGATCTTGAGCCCCGGCGCCGCGAAGGCACCCAGCGACTGGCCCGCCGACCCGCGCAGCTTGATATGCAGGTGGTCAGGTTGCAGGTCGTTGCGCATGCCGAACCGCTTGACGATATGGCTCGACACCCGGGTACCGACGGTCCGGTGGGTGTTCTGCACCGAATAGCTCAGCTGCATCTTCTCACCATCCTCCAGGAACCGCGCGGCATCGCGCACGATCTCGGCATCCAGCGTGTCGGGCACCACGTTGCGCGGCTTGGCCCGGTCATAGACGATGTTCTGTGCGCCATCGACGGTGATCAGCAGCGGATTCAGATCCAGATCGTCCAGATGCGCCGAGCCGCGCGAGACCTGCGCCAGCAGGTCGGCGCGTCCGATCACCTCGTCCAGCGAGCGGGCACCGATGCTGGCGAGGATTTCGCGCACTTCCTGGGCGTAGAAGGTGATCAGGTTCACCACCTTGTCGGCGTTGCCGGTGAACTTGGCCCGCAGGCTCTCGTCCTGGGTACAGACACCGACCGGGCAGGTGTTGCTCTGGCACTGACGCACCATGATACAGCCCATCGCGATCAGCGCGGCGGTGCCGATGCCGTATTCCTCGGCCCCCATCATCGCGGCCATGACAATGTCACGCCCGGTGCGCAGACCGCCATCGGTACGCAGCGTGATCCGGTCGCGCAGGTTGTTCATCGACAGAACCTGATGCGCCTCGGTCAGGCCCATTTCCCACGGCAGGCCGGCGAACTTGATCGAGGTCGCCGGCGAAGCGCCGGTGCCGCCGTTGCCGCCCGAAATCAGGATGATATCGGCCTTGGCCTTGGCCACCCCGGCGGCAATGGTGCCAACGCCCGAGGATGCCACCAGCTTGACCGTCACCTTGGCGCGCGGGTTGATCTGTTTCAGGTCATAGATCAGCTGCGCCAGATCCTCGATGGAATAGATATCGTGGTGCGGCGGCGGTGAAATCAGCGTCACGCCCTTGGTTGAATGGCGCAGCCGCGCGATCAGGTCGGTGACCTTCATGCCGGGCAGCTGCCCCCCCTCGCCGGGCTTGGCGCCCTGCGCGACCTTGATCTCCAACTCTTCGCAATGGTTGAGGTATTCGGCGGTCACGCCGAACCGGCCCGAGGCCACCTGTTTGATCTTGGCCGACGGGTTGTCGCCGTTGCTCTCGGGCACGAAATGCGCCGGATCCTCGCCGCCTTCGCCACTGTCGGACTTGGCACCGATCCGGTTCATCGCCACGTTCAGCGTCTTGTGCGCCTCGGGGCTGAGCGCGCCCAGCGACATGCCCGGCGTCACGAACCGCTTGCGGATCGAGGTGATGCTTTCCACCTCTTCGATCGGCACCGGCTTGCCCAGCGGCTTGATGTCCAAGAGATCGCGCAGATGGATCGGCGGATTGCTCTGCATCTTGGCCGAATACTGCTTCCACAGCTCGAACGAGGCGCGGTTGCAGGCCATCTGCATCATGTGCATCGAGGTCGCTTCCCAGGCATGGGTCTCGCCCGATTTGCGCGCCTTGTAGAACCCGCGATGGGGCAGCACGTCCAGCCCGCTATCCCAACCACGTGCGTGGATTTCCTCGGCCTTGGTCTGGATACCCTTGATGCCGATGCCCGAAATACGGCTGGTCATGCCGGGGAAAAACTCGGCCACCATGGCACGGCTCAGACCCACGGCCTCGAAGTTCAGACCACCACGATAGGAGGATACGACCGAGATTCCCATTTTGGCCATGATCTTGAGCAGACCCTGGTCGATCGCCTCGCGATAGCGGGCGATGTTCTCGGTCAGCGAGCCATCCAGCAGGCCGCGCTTGATGCGGTCGGCAATCGAATCCTCGGCCAGATAGGCGTTGACCACGGTCGCACCGCAGCCGATCAGCACCGCGAAATAATGCGGGTCGATACATTCCGCCGACCGCACGTTGAGCGAACAGAAGGTCCTGAGCCCCTTGCGCGTCAGGTGGCTGTGCACCGCGCTGGTGGCCAGGATCATCGGCATCGCCACCTTGCCCGGACCGGAATACTGGTCGGTCAGCAGCAGGTGCCCGGCGCCAGAACTGACGGCCTCTTCTGCCTCGGAGCGGATGCGCGCCAGCGCGGCGCCCAGCCCGGCCGATCCCTGCTCGAAACTACAGTCGATCTCGACCAGCGGCGCGTTGAAGTTCTTCTTCAGCGTCTCCCACTGGGCATTGCCGACAAAGGGGCTTTCGGCGACGATGATCTCGGTCTGGCTGCTGTCCTCGTCCAGCACGTTCTTGAGGTTGCCGAACCGCGTTTTCAGCGACATCACCCGGTATTCGCGCAGGCTGTCGATGGGCGGGTTGGTCACCTGGCTGAAGTTCTGGCGGAAGAAATGGCTGAGCGGCCGGTACTGTTTCGACAGCACCGCAGCGGGCGTGTCATCGCCCATCGAGGCCAGTGCCTCCTTGCCATCCTCGGCCATTGGCGCAAGAACCTGTTCCAGCTCTTCCACCGAATAGCCGGCCGCGATCTGGCGCTTGCGCAGTTCGGCACCGGTGAACAGCGGGGTTTCCTCGACATCGCCCAGCTGGTCTTCGAGGTTGTTGATCTTGCCGACCCAATCGCCAAAGGGGCGCGAGGCGGCCAGTTTGTCCTTGAGCGCGCGGTCGTGGTACAGCTTGCCCTTGGCCATGTCGACGGCGATCATCTGGCCCGGACCCAGCGCGCCCTTTTCGACCACGGTTGCCTCGTCGGTGGGCACCATGCCCGCCTCGGACCCTGCGATCAGCAGGCCGTCACCGGTCACCACATAGCGCATCGGGCGCAGCCCGTTGCGGTCGAGACCGCCACAGACCCAGCGGCCATCGGTCATCGCCAGCGCGGCGGGGCCGTCCCAGGGTTCGATCACCGAGTTGCAATAGGAATACATGTCGACCCAGGCCTGCGGCAGTTCCACCGCCTGTTTCGACCAGCTTTCGGGCACCAGCATGGTCTTGGCCATGGGCGCGTTGCGCCCGGCGCGCACCAGCACCTCGAACACCGCGTCCAGCGCCGCCGAATCCGACGATCCGCCCGGCACGATCGGTTTGATATCCTCGGCCTTTTCCCCGAAGTAGGACGAGGCCATGCGGATCTCGTGGCTCTTCATCCAGTTCAGGTTGCCCTTCAGCGTGTTGATCTCGCCGTTATGGGCCAGCATGCGGAACGGCTGTGCCAGCCACCATTGCGGGAAGGTGTTGGTGGAATAGCGCTGGTGATAGATGGCAAAGGCGGATTCGAACCGCTCGTCCATCAGGTCGGGATAGAACACCGCCACCTGCTCGGCCAGCATCATGCCCTTGTAGATGATCGACCGGCAGCTGAGCGAGGCCAGATACAGACCGGCAATGCCCGCTGCCTGCGCCGCCTTCTCGATGCGGCGGCGGATAACATAAAGCTCGCGCTCAAAGGTCTCTTCGTCGACGCCCTTGGAGTTCGAGATCAGGATTTGCTCGATCTCGGGCCGGGTGGCGTTGGCCTTTTCGCCCAGACAGGTCACATCGACGGGCACATGGCGCCAGCCATAGATGAAATAGCCCATCCGAAGGATTTCGGTCTCGACGATGGTCCGGCAGCGTTCCTGCGCGCCGAAATCGGTCCGCGGCAGGAACACCTGACCCACGGCCACCAGCTCGTTCATGCGCGGCTCGTGGCCGGTGCGCCGGATCTGGTCATAGAAGAAGGGGACCGGGATCTGCACATGGATACCGGCGCCATCGCCCGTCTTGCCGTCAGCATCAACCGCGCCGCGGTGCCACACCGCCTTGAGCGCGTCGATCCCGGCCTCGACCACCTTGCGGCTGCGCTTGCCGTTCACAGAAACGACCAGACCCACCCCGCAAGAGGAGTGTTCTTCTTCCTCGGAATAAAGACCATTCTCAGCCAGCCATTTGCGCTTGGCTTCTTCGGCCCGCACCCAATCGGCATCGTACTTGGTCATTGGCTGTCTCCTAGATCAGAGGGGGCATACATGGCTTCGACCTCGGCTTGGGTCATCTGCCGGCGTTCGCCTGCGAACGCATAGCCCTCGGGCTTCTTGTCGATATACAGTTCAAGTTTCAGGGCGTTGCCGCCCGCATTTTCAAACAGGCCGGCCGCCATCTGCGTCTGGCCATGCATCTTTCCGGGCAGGGTGATCCGGTACCACAGCACCGACCCGCAGGTGCCGCAAAAGGCGCGCTCGGCCCAGTCGGACGAGCCATAGACCTTGACCGGGCCCAGCGCCGCATAGCCCGGTTCGACCGGGAAGCTGACATAGGCGCTGCTGGTCCAGCGGCGGCACATGTCACAGTGACAGGCGCCCAGCGCGGCGCGTGCCGGGGTCGCGGTGATGGTCACCGCGCCGCACATGCATTCTCCGTGAAGTTCCGTCATCTCGGGCCTCGCCAGGTGTCGTGAATGGGTCGCTTCGTTTGCTGCCTTTGCGCCTTATTCGGCCGCCATCGCGGTCTTGGCGCCAAAGCCCTCGAGGATCGCCTCGGCACAATCGCGCCCGTCGCGGATCGCCCAAACCACCAGGCTGGCACCGCGCACGATGTCGCCCACCGCATAGATGCCCTCCATCTCGGTGGCGCCGGTGCGGAACGCGGCCTTGACGGTGCCCCAGCGGGTGACCGGCAGGTCGGGCTGACCGAACAGGGTGGGCAGGTCCTCGGGCTCGAACCCAAGCGCCTTGATCACCAGATCGGCCTCTTCGACATAGTCGGCGCCCTCGATCACCTCGGGCGACTGGCGGCCACTGGCGTCGGGCTGGCCCAGGCGCATTTTCTGCACCATCACGCCAGCAACCTTGTCGTCACCGGTGAACCCTTTGGGCGCCGACAGCCATTCAAAGACCACGCCTTCCTCTTCGGCATTCTGGGTCTCGCGCTGGCTGCCGGGCATGTTTGCCCGGTCCCGGCGATAGAAGCATTTGACGCTGACAGCACCCTGGCGGATCGCGGTGCGCACACAATCCATCGCGGTGTCGCCACCGCCGATCACCACCACCCGCTTGCCCTCGGCATTCAGGCGGCCATTGTCGAAATCGGCAACCTCGTCCCCAAAGCTCTTGCGGTTAGAGGCGGCCAGATAGTCGATCGCCTTCTCGATCCCGCCCAGACCGCTGCCGGGCATCGACAGGTCGCGCGACTTGTAGACCCCGGTTGCGATGATCACCGCGTCATGAGCGGCGCGGAGCTCGGCAAACTTGGCGGCGTCGACATCGCAGTTCAGCTCGAACCGGACACCGCCATCGGCCAGCAGACGGTTGCGGCGCTCGACCACTTCCTTTTCCAGTTTGAAGCCGGGGATGCCGTACATCAACAACCCGCCAGCGCGGTCGTAGCGGTCATAGACGGTAACCTGCACACCGGCCTGACGCAGCATGTCAGCCGCGGCCAGACCGCCCGGACCGGCGCCGATAATGCCCACGCTTTCGGACCGCTCGGCCACGGGCGAGGCCGGTTTGACCCAGCCCATGTCCCAGGCGGTATCGGTGATGTATTTCTCGACCGCGCCGATGGTCACGGTGCCGTGGCCCGACTGCTCGATCACGCAATTGCCTTCGCACAGACGGTCTTGCGGGCAGATGCGGCCACAGATCTCGGGGAAAGTATTGGTGGCCTGACTGGTCTCATAGGCCTCTTGCAGGCGGCCCGTCGCGGTCAGACGCAGCCAGTCGGGGATGTTATTGTGCAACGGGCAATGGGTCTGGCAATAGGGCACGCCACATTGGCTGCACCGGCTTGCCTGCTCGGCTGCCTTAACAGCGGCGTATTCGGCGTAGATCTCGTGAAAGTCTTCCTTGCGTGCATCGGCTGCACGCTTTTCCGGCATGTCACGTTCGATCTGCACAAATTTGAGCATCGGTTGCTTGGCCACGGGTCGGACTCCACGTTTTCGCTATTCGGCGTTTTCGTATCCTAGCCTCAACGGAAATAAAAGTCACTTTTGCTGACCTATTTTTACTTTTTTCACCCTCAACGGCGCCGCCACGGGCGAAAAAGAGGATTTTTAGGTATCGAACCGGACCCAAATGGGAACTTTCCTTTTTCAAGGCCACAGTTATACCCATTCTGGCCAACCGGATCGCACGGAAATCACCCAACGCCCATGTCCCTGTTTCACCTGATTCTGGTCGCTCTCATCCAGGGCATTACCGAGTTCCTGCCGGTCTCTTCGTCCGGCCACCTGATACTGCTGCCCGCCCTGACCGGGCTCGAGGATCAGGGCCAGGTGATCGACGTCGCCGTACATGTGGGCACGCTGGGCGCGGTTGTGCTGTATTTCTGGCGCGATGTGCGGGACGGGCTGGCGGGCCTGCCGCGCGCGCTGACCGGGCGTCTGGATACGCCGGGCGCGCGGCTGGCGATGGGGTTGATCGTAGCCACCATCCCCACCGTTCTTGCCGGGGCCGCCCTTCATTTCACCGGCCTTAGCGATGCCTTGCGCTCGATCACTGTGATCGGCTGGACCATGCTGCTGTTCGGCCTGCTGCTGTGGTGGGCGGACCGAACCGGTGCCCAGGTCAAGGAGGCTACCGATTGGAGCCTGCGCGATGCGCTGATTCTGGGCCTGTGGCAGGCGGTTGCGCTGATCCCCGGCACCTCGCGCTCGGGCATCACGATCACCGGGGCGCGCGCCATGGGTTATACCCGCAGCGACGGCGCCCGCATTTCGATGCTGATGTCGATCCCCACCATCATCGCATCGGGCGTGCTCTTGGGGGCCGATGTGGCGGTGACCTCGGATGCCCAGGCCGCGCGCGACGGCGCCATCGCCGCCGCGTTCGCCTTTGTCTCGGCTTTGCTGGCACTCAGCCTGATGATGCGCCTGCTGCGCAGCGTCAGCTTCACCCCTTACGTGATCTACCGACTCGCGCTGGGACTGGTGCTTCTGGGGATCGCCTATTCCTGATCAGGCACGCAGGTTCTTGGCCGAGGCCTGGATCTCGTCATACTGACCATTGGGACGGAACTTCCACAGATAGGCCGGCAGCACGGTATCCATCGGCTCGGGCGCGATGCCCAGATCGGCAAAGCCCTTGGCACCTTCGCTCACCACATTGTCCCGGCGCAGGTTCTTCAGCTGGTCGCGGGTCAGGATGTTGTTCGGGAACAGCTGGAAGCTGACGAACTTGGCCACATCCAGCATCCCCGCCATGATCCGGGCCGCAAAGAAGGGCAGTGCGATGATGATCCGCTTGCGATGGATCACACCCAGCATCCGCTGCATCAGCGCGCGGAAGGTTTCTACGTCAGGCCCGCCCAGCTCGTAGACACCGCCGGGTGCCTGACCCAACACGCCCTTGACCGCGGCGCGCGCCACATCGTCGACATAGACCGGCTGGAACCGGGTTTCGGCCCCGACCACGGGCAGGAAGGGCCCGAACCGGGTCATGCCGGCAAACCGGTTGAAGAACTGGTCCTCGGTCCCGAAGATCACCGACGGCCGCAGGATCATCGCATCCGGCATATGGCGCAACACGCCCGCCTCGCCCAGCGCCTTGCTGCGGGAATAGGCGCTGTCGCTGTCACCATCGGCACCGATGGCCGAGACATGCACCATGCGGGCCACGCCCTGTTCAGCGGCGATCCGCGCGATGCGCTCGGCACCTTCGGCCTGCACCGCGTCAAAGCTGTTGCGCCCCAGCTCGTTCAGTACACCGACACAGTTAACCACCGCATCGGCACCGCGCATCGTCTGCGCCACCGAGTTGTCGTCGCGCAGGTTGCACAGGACCGGTTCCACCTGACCCACAGCGCCATAGGGTTTGACATGCATCGCCTCGTTCGGACGCCGCACCGCCACGCGCACGCGCCAGCCCTCCTTTGCCATGCGCCGCGCGATATAGCGGCCCACGAATCCCGATCCGCCGTAAATCGTGACCAGTTTGGACATCAGAGTGGCTCCTGCTGACTTGGCTGTTGCTTCGATCTACCGTCCCGAGGCGCTTGAAACAAGGCGCAATAGTGCCGCGCAACCCCAGTCGGCTGCGGTTTCGGCAGGGGGCCGAAAGGGGTCGATCAAAAAACTTTTGCAAAACCGAAAAAATCCGGTTGACGCTCCTCGCGGCTAGGCTTAAACGCCCCCTCACGACACCTGCCCAGGTGGCGGAATTGGTAGACGCGCTGGCTTCAGGTGCCAGTGACCGCAAGGTCGTGGAGGTTCGAGTCCTCTCCTGGGCACCAAAAAACAGACATCTCTGTTTCATCCTCTTCAACTCTTTGAGCGTCAGCGCTCTTTGCGAGACTCCCACCTCTCGTTTAGACCGTATTCAATTGGCGTTGTTGCGGAATTTCCTCTTCACATACGCCTCCCCCTTTCCCGCGGACATGTCATGTCACGCGAATGATCTTAGCGGCGCCAAGAGAAGCGAAGCGGCTGATCAGGGTGGTGGGGATATGGATCACGGCAGTTTGGCAGTCAGGGTCTGTTGTGTCGATACCGGCACTGAACGGCCAAGGCCCTCTTTCGACGATAGAGAGTAGTGCGATCGGGACCCGGCCAACCCGCTGTGCGGCATATATCATCCAATCTTGGGAATCATCAGTCCGGGGGGCATCCCGGGGGCCGGTACCTGCAGGGGTATTCACCTGATGCATGGCCAATCGAAAATGGGCATTGGCAGGTTTTTGCGCACTCGGGTATCGCCACTGGCAATAGATCCAGCAAGGAGAGGTAAATGAAAAAGCAACTTGCAACCGCAATTGCAGCGGCGATGTTGACCGTTTCGGTCGCGCCCGCCGTATATGCCGAGGTAACCGTCAAGGTTGCCTATGACGCCGACCCGGTCTCGCTCGACCCGCATGAGCAGCTGTCGGGCGGTACGCTTCAGCTGTCGCACATGGTGTTCGACCCGCTGGTGCGCTGGACCCAGGATTTGCAGTTCGAACCGCGTCTGGCCGAAAGCTGGGAGCAGGTGGACGCACTGACCACCCGGTTCCATCTGCGCGACGGCGTGACCTTTCACAGCGGCAACGAGCTGAGCTCGGCGGATGTGAAATGGACCTTTGACCGGCTCAAGACCAGCCCGGATTTCAAGGGCATCTTCGCCCAGTTTTCCGAGGTCAAGGTGATCGACGAGGATACGTTCGACCTGATCACCACCGAGCCTTATCCGCTGGTGCTGCACACCGCGACCTATATCTTCCCGATGGACAGCAAGTTCTACAGCGGCACCACCGCTGACGGCAAGGACAAGGCTGAACTGGTCAAGCATGGCGACAGCTTTGCCTCGCGCAACGTGTCGGGCACCGGGCCGTTCATCGTGACCGCGCGCGAACAGGGCGTGAAGGTCGAGTTCGAGCGGTTCGGCGGCTATTGGGACACTGCAAGCAAGGGCAACGTGGACAAGATCGTCCTGACCCCGATCAAGGAAGACCCGACTCGCGTCGCCGCCCTGCTGTCGGGGGATGTCGATTTCATCGCACCGGTGCCGCCGACCGACCTCAAGCGGGTCGAAGAAGCCGAAGGCGTCAACCTGATCACCATGCCGGGCACCCGGATCATCACCTTCCAGATGAACCAGAACCGTGTCGAGGCGTTCAAGGACAAGCGCGTACGTCTGGCGATCGACTATGCGGTGAACAACGCCGGTATCGTCGACCGTATCATGCGTGGCTTTGGCACCGTGGGCGCCCAGGCCAGCCCGGCCGGCTATCTGGGCTATGACGCGGGCCTGACCCCGCGTTTCGACCTGGAAAAGGCCAAGGCGCTGATGGCCGAGGCAGGCTATGCCGACGGGTTCTCGATCACCATGATGGCACCCAACAACCGCTATGTGAACGACGACAAGATTGCGCAGGCGGTGGCCTCGATGCTGTCCAAGATCAACATCAAGGTTGATCTGCAGACCATGCCCAAGGCCCAATACTGGCCCAAGTTCGACGAGCGCGCTGCCGACATGATGATGATCGGCTGGCATTCGGATACCGAGGATTCGGCGAACTTTCACCAGTTCCTGAGCGCCTGCCCGGACGAGGCGACCGGCAATGGTCAGTACAACTCGGGCAACTACTGCAACCCCGAGGCGGACAAGCTGATGAACGCCTCCAACAGCGAGACCGATGTTGAGAAGCGGGGCAACATGCTGCGCCAGCTCGAAGGGATCCTGTATGAAGAGGCCGCCTTTGTTCCGCTGCATTGGCAGAACCTGGCCTGGGGTGCCCGTTCGGGCGTCCATGCCGAAGCCATCGTGAACGCACTGGACTTCCCCTATTTCGGCGATCTGGTCGTCGACTAAGGGTCAGCTTCCGGGGCAGGGCCGTGCGCCTTGCCCCGGATTGTCGTATCTATCTTTCCATTGCGCAGGATCGGGCCGATTGTGATCGGCAACGGATGCCCCATGCCTGCCGCTCTGTGAAACAGCAAGGTTCCGCATATGCTTGCCTATCTCGTCAAACGCGTCTTTCAGGCCATCGCGGTGATGTTCGTCATCTCGCTGGTCGGATTTGCCATTCAGGACAATCTCGGTGACCCCCTGCGCGAGCTGGTGGGACAGTCGGTTTCCGAAGAGGTGCGCCAGCAGCTGCGCGACGAGTTGGGGCTGAACGACAGCTTTCTGCAGCAGTACATCCGCTTTCTGGGCAATGCCCTGCAGGGCGATCTGGGCACCAGCTATTTCTTCAAGGAACCGGCTCTGGACGTGATCCTGAAAAAGCTTCCGGCAACGTTGGAGCTGGTGGCAGGGGCGACCCTGATCATCGTCGGCCTGTCGGTGCCGCTGGGGGTTTACACCGCGATCCGGCCCAACGCGATTTTCAGCCGTATCGTGATGGGTGTGTCGATCGTGGGGATCTCGATCCCGGTCTTTTTGACGGCGATCCTGATGATCTATCTGTTTTCCGTCACCTATGGCTGGTTCCCGTCTTATGGGCGCGGCGATGTGGTGCATGTGTTCGGCTATTGGGACACCAATTTCGCCACGCTTGACGGCTGGATGCATATCATCCTGCCCTCGATCGCGCTTGCCTCGATCATGCTGCCGCTTTTCGTGCGCCTGATCAGGGCCGAGATGATGGAGGTGTTGCAGTCGGAATACGTGAAATACGCCCGTGCCAAGGGCATCCGGCCCTGGCGCATCTATTTCGTGCACGCGCTCAAGAACACGCTGTTGCCGGTGATCACCGTGGGCGGCGTGCAGATCGGCACCATGGTCGCCTATACCATCCTGACCGAGACGGTGTTCCAGTGGCCGGGCATGGGGTTCATGTTCCTTGAGGCGGTCAACCGCGTCGATACCCCGCTGATCGTGGCCTATCTGATCGTGGTCGGCTTTATCTTTGTGGTGACCAACACCATCGTCGACCTGATCTATGGGCTGGTCAATCCCACCGTCAACCTTGCGAGGATGGGCGCATGAGCAGCCTGACAACGAATCCCGAGCCGTCGCGCTGGTCGCGCATCTGGAACTCGAACATGGGCTACAGCTTTCGCCGCAACCCGGTGGCGATGGTGTCGCTGGCGATATTCCTGGTCATTGCGGTGATGGCGTTCTTTGCGCCGCTGATCGCACCGTTTGATCCCTATGATCCGGCGCAGATCGACATCATGAATTCCGAATACCCGCCGGTCTGGGTCGATGGATCGGATCCGCAATTCGTGTTCGGCACCGACGATCAGGGCCGCGACCTGTGGTCGACCATCCTCTATGGCACCCGGCTGTCGCTGCTGATCGGTGTCTGCGCGGTGGCCCTGCAGGCCTTCCTCGGTATCTCGATCGGGTTGATCGCAGGCTATGTCGGTGGTCGTATCGACAGCCTTCTGATGCGGCTGGCCGATATCCAGCTCAGCTTTTCCACACTGATGGTGGCGATCATCTTTCTGGCGGTGACGCAGGCGATGTTCGGGTCCGAGACGTTCAACCAATATGCGATCTATTTCCTGATCGCGGTGATCGGGGTAGCGGAATGGCCGCAATATGCCCGCACCGTGCGCGCCACCGTGCTGGCCGAGAAGAAGAAGGAATATGTCGACAGCGCCCGGGTGCTGGGTTTCTCGCCCATGCGTATCATGGTGCGCCATATCCTGCCCAACTCGCTGTCACCGATCTTTGTCATCTCGACCGTGCAGGTGGCCAACGCCATCATTTCCGAGGCGTCGCTGTCCTTTCTCGGGCTTGGCATGCCGCCCAGCCAGCCTTCGCTGGGCTCGCTGATCTCTTCGGGCTTTGACTATATCTTTTCGGGCAGCTGGTGGATCACCGCCATCCCCGGCGTCGTGCTGGTGGTTCTGGTGCTGGTGATCAACCTGCTGGGCGACTGGATGCGCGATGTCCTCAACCCCAAACTTTACAAGGGGTAAGACCATGTCCCTGCTTTCCGTACGTGACCTGACCGTGAAATTCGCCATGCGCGACAACACGGTGACCGCGCTGAACAAGATCTCTTTCGACCTGGCCCGGGGCGAACGTCTGGGCATCGTCGGTGAATCCGGCGCCGGCAAGTCGATCACCGGTTTCGCGCTGATGAACCTGCTCAGCCGCCCGGGCTTTATCGATAGCGGCTCGATCCTGTTCGAGGGCGAGGATATGGCCAGCAAGTCCGAAGCCCAGCTTCAGGCGATCCGGGGCAACCGGATGGCGATGATCTTTCAGGACCCGATGGTGACCCTGAACCCGGTGCTGACCATCGGCCAGCAGATGGTCGAAACCCTGATGGCCCATCGCAGGTTGAGCCGGGCCGAGGCCGAAGAGATCTCGATCCTGAAACTGCGCGAGGTCTATATCCCCTCGCCCGAAGAGCGGTTGAAACAGTACCCGCACGAGTTGTCGGGCGGGATGCGTCAGCGGATCATCATCGCCATCGCGCTGCTGCTCGACCCGCAACTGATCATCGCGGACGAGCCGACCACGGCGCTGGATGTGACCATCCAGGCCGACATCATGGAGCTGCTGCTGGAGCTGTGCCAGTCCAACAAGGTGGGGCTGATCCTGATCACCCACGATCTGGGCGTCGTCAGCCAGATGACCGAACGCACGCTGGTGATGTATGCCGGCCGCATCATCGAGGCTGGGCGCACCCGCGAGATCATCAACGACCCGCAGCACCCCTATACCCAGGGTCTGATCAACGCGCTGCCGCAGCAGACCCGCCCGGGCCACCGGCTGAAGCAGATCCCCGGCAACATGCCCTCGCTGACCGCGATCCCGCCCGGTTGCCCGTTCAGCCCGCGCTGCGAATACGCGGTCGACCGCTGCCGCGTCGAACTGCCGGAGCCGGTGCGCTATGACCATGTCGAGGTGGCCTGTCACGAGGTCAACCGGCTGCAAAAACCCGTTGCCGAGGAACAGAGCGCATGAAGGATATGACCAGCCAGCCGCTTCTGGAGCTGAAGAACCTGGAAAAGCGTTTCCTGCTCGACCACGGGTTCCTGGAAACCGTCAAATTGCGCGGCGGCAAGTTGATCCGCGAGCGCCGTCAGGTGCATGCGGTCAACAATGTCTCGCTTAGCGCGCAGCGCGGCGAGGCGCTGTGCGTGGTCGGCGAAAGCGGTTGTGGCAAATCCACTGTTGCCCGTCTGGTTGCCGGCCTGCTGGAGCCCAGCGGCGGCGAGATTCATTACAGCGGCGAACGCATCGACAATCGCTCGCGTCAGGCCAATATGGCGCTGCGCAAGAAGATGCAGATGATCTTTCAGAATCCCTATGCCTCGCTCAATCCCCGGATGACGATCCGGCAGGCGCTGGAGGAACCGGTCCGCTATCACAACCCGTCGATGTCGCGGGCCGAGATCCGCGACAAGGTCGCCGAGGTGATGCGCTCGGTAGGGGTCGATCCCAGCTGGTCGGGCCGGTACCCGCACGAGTTTTCCGGCGGCCAGCGCCAGCGGATCGCCATTGCGCGGGCGCTGACGGTGGACCCCGAGTTTGTTATCGCGGATGAGCCGATCAGCGCGCTTGACGTGTCGATCCAGGCGCAGGTTCTGAACCTTATGCTTGAGGCCAAGGACGAGCGCGGCCTGACCTATCTGTTCATCACCCACGATCTGAGTGTGGTGCAGCATTTCGGAACCCGTGTGGCGGTGCTTTACTTGGGGACCGTGTGCGAGCTGGCCGATACCGCGACACTGTTCGAAAACCCCAAACACCCCTATACCCGGGCGCTGCTGTCGGCGGTGCCGCAACTGAAGGACGACCGCCCCAATCACATCCGGCTCAAGGGCGAGATTCCCACCCCCATCAACCTGCCCAAAGGTTGCCCTTTCCAAAGCCGTTGCGCATATGCCGACCAACGGTGCAAGGTCGACCTCCCTCGCCCGCAGCAGCAGCCCGACGGCTCTCTCGTCGCCTGCCACGCGGTAGAGGAAGGGCGGCTGGGCGACTGAGGTCGTCACAAACAGAACGGACGGTAGACGTTGGATATTGCCTGGCTGAAAGATTTCGAAGCGTTGGTGGCGCAGCGGAACTTTTCGCGCGCGGCTGAGGAACGCAATGTCAGCCAGCCCGCCTTTTCCCGCCGCATCCGCTCGCTTGAGGAAGAGATCGGAGCCAGGCTGATCAACCGCCAGACCTTGCCCCTGTCGCTGACCCCGGCGGGCGAGGTGTTTCTGGCCCAGGCGCGGTTGATGCTGCGCACCTTTGAAGAGACGCAGGAACGGTGTCAGGCGATCGAGGCGGCGGGTGAAAACGTCATCCGCTTTGCCACCACCCAGTCGCTCTACATGACCCATTACAAGACGCTGATTGCCCCCTTGACCGAGCAGAGCGGGTTCGAGACCGATCTGAATTCGACCGGTTGGGCGGCGGATCAGTTCGTCAGTGCCCTGCAACAGCGGTATTGCGACGTGATCCTTACCTATTGGCATCCGGCGATGGATTTCCTGGCGCCGCTGGAAGTCAGCAAATGTGATTTCATCGAGATCGCCGAGGATGATTTCATCCCGGTGTCCAAGGCCGCCCCAAACGGCGCACCGCTGTTTGACCTTCAGGGCAACCGCAAGAAACCGCTGCCGCTGTTGTCCTATGGCCGGGCCTCGGCGCTGCGCTCGGTGCTGGAGCATGTGCTGCGCCAGCAGATCGAGCCGCCCAATGTGCTGATCGTCAACCAGAACGCGCTGGCCCATTCGGTCAAGGCGATGATCCTCGAAGGGTTCGGCCTGGGTTGGCTGCCCCGGCATCTCTGTGCCCAGGAACTGGCCGATGGGCGTCTGACCCTGGCCGGCGGTAGCGCGTTTCAGACCAAGCTTTCGGTGCGGCTCTATCGCGAGAGCGAAAACGAGAAGTCGACATTGAACCGGTTGTGGCGGGATCTGTCGGCGGGCTAGGCCGGGCCAACCGTCCCCCGGCAAAACGGCGGTTCCGTATCCCGCGGCCATGGCTTATTGTGCCGCGAACGCCCGGCCAACCCGCGAAAGCCCGCATGTCAAAGTTCGATGGATATTTCCTGCGCCAATTGCTGGTTCTCTGCGGCTTCTTCGCCTTTGTTCTGGTCGGCGTCTTCTGGATCAGCAAGGCGGTCAGCCTGTTCGACAGGCTGATCAGCAGCGGACAGACGGCGATGGTAGCGCTGGAGTTCACCGCGCTGACACTGCCGACGCTGGTGCGCACCGTGATGCCGATGGCGGCATTCTGCGCAACGGTCTATGTCACCAACCGCCTGAACCGCGAAAGCGAGATGACGGTAATGCTGGCCACCGGCAGCAGCCCGTTCCGCCTGGCCCGCCCGGTCATCCTGTTTGGCCTGGTCTGCGCGGCGATGCTGGCCACGATCACGCTTTATCTGCGGCCCGCCGCCATGTTGCGGCTCGAGGCGCGTCAGGCCGAAGTGGCAGGAGACATGACCGCGCAACTTCTCAACGACGGGCAGTTCATGCACCCGGTCAAGGGTGTGACCGTCTATATCGGCAAGATCGACCGCGACGGTACGCTGAACGATGTTTACCTGTCGGACCGGCGTGCGCCCGAGCGCGTGGTGACCTATACCAGTTCCAAGGCGTTTCTGGCCCGCAGCGGCGAGCAGATCGCGCTGGTGATGGTCGAAGGCACCGCCCTGCAGATGGAGACCGGGCGCAGAACCCTGTCGACCACCGTGTTCCGCGACTTCTCCTATGACATTTCGGCGCTGGCCAAGCGGGATATCGAACGGCGACAGGATATTCGGGGCATGCCGACGCTGGCCCTCGCAACAGCCTTTGACGGCGAGGGCCTGGCCGAGACCTATTCCCGAGGCGAGATTTCCGAAGAGCTGCAGGAGCGCCTGTCTTGGATCGGTGTCAGTGTTGCTGTCACCCTGATCGGGTTTTCGACTCTGATGCTGGGCACGTTCTCCCGCTTTGGCCTCTGGCCGCAACTGATCGCCGCCTTTGCCGGGCTGATTGCGCTTGAAGGGATGCGCAGCACCGCCACGGCCTTTGTCGGATCGCATCCCGGGCTGTGGTGGGTCCAGCACGCACCCGCCCTGGGCGGTATCGCGCTATCGATCCTGTTCCTCAAGCTCGCAGGCCGACCGTTGCGCCTGCGCCGGTATCCAGACACCGGCAGCGTTTGACGTCGAAGCCTTCGTTTTTGCTCTCATGGGAATACTCCCTTCAAGCGCTCTCCCGCCTGGTCAGTGAAGCTCTTCGACGCGGTTAACCAGCCGGATCGGCACCACCCGACAAGCTGGCAATCCGCGTCTCATGGCTTCCCCGTGGAACTCGCCGCGGGCGTCCCGTTGATCGGGTTGCGGTTGGAGCGAACCCGGGTACTCCAAGACGGCGCGGCAATAGGTTAGGGGGGCAACGCCCCAGACGCGACTGCCCTCAGGGAGAGAGCAAGTGGCCAATCAGGGGTGCTGACAAAAATGAAAAAAGCCCCCGCTGATGGCGGAGCTTGATCCGTAAGATTGGTTGCGGGAGGGCGCAGCAGACGATCCCGGCGCAACGGGGCCACAAAAGCAAAAACCTCCGCGGCAGGACCGGCGGAGGCATCGCAAGTATCGTTGGTTGCGGGGGCTCGCAACTCACGATTTCTGCGGTTGGTCGAAGGCGTGGTCCCGCGGGTTGCGGCGTAGAATTGGACGGCTCGGGGTGAATAGGTGTGGGTTACGCGATTTCTGCCTGCGCGCCTGCAGAGGAGCCCGCCGATACGCCCTGTGCACACGATCTGCACACACAAAAGGCCCAAACGTCTCTACAGGCTTGGGTTTCGGCCCGATCCTCCATCGAGGCAACGGACAGGCGCCAAGAGACTCCTTTGTCTGACCGTCTTTTCGGTTGTCTGCGCGGCTTCCGATGACCGTTTCCGAGGCAATCGGCATCCTTCGCCGTCGTCTTCGGGCCAGATGCCACAGACCATGTGCCGTATCGAGGCAAGAGTGTCGCCCTTGCGGCGCGGCCCGAACATTGTGCAACTGCGGCCTCAGCCGAGCAGGGTTTCAAGCCCTTCTGCCAGTCGGAACGGATGATCAGTTGTGTCCAGCCAGGCCTTGACCGCCACGGCCGCCAAGACAATGTCTTCCGCACCGCCCATGCCCAAATCGTTCAGACCGCCCTGCACCACCGTCACTTCGACTGCGCCGAACGGCAAGGCCGCAGCCACGGCTTTCTTGTCGACCTTTTCGGGTTCCGGCACACCCACAGTGACCTCGACACGCATTTGCGAAGGGTGCTTGTAGGCGTAGAACAGTGTCAGGGAAGAGTGCCGGATGGCGTCCGATACGCCGCGCAGCGCAGCCTTGGTGTAGTCGTGCCCATGCACGTCGGCCCCCATTCCCAATTCGCATATCAAGGGTTTCATTGCGCAATCTCCACATCCCAGGACGCGCAGACAATGGCGTTGGCGATCAGCGTCGTATGTCCCATCATCTCGATATCCAGCCCGCCTTGCACGGCTTCGACCGTAACCCTGCCGACAGGCGCCTCTGACTTCACGACCTCGAGGTCAACGGCCTCTGGCCGGCCGACGCCGACGCGGATGTCGACGATCATCCTGTCCAGCGGCAAATCGAAGGCGGCACCTGCGGTCAGGAAGTTTCGGTGCAATGCATCATGCACGGCCCGGGCTGCGGCTTTCGTATAGTCCTGGCCCTTCAGATCGGTTCCCATACCCATCTGAACTGCGAATTGGGTTTTCGGCATCTTGGTCTCCTTTTGCGCTCTATGTCAGCACACGACTAAAGCCGCGAGCCCTTGGCGCAGAACAGATGCAGCCGTCGGGCATCGAGACTGACCGACTGCCAGGCGTCTTCCTCCAGAGCCACTTGCCCCGGGGCGCGGATCTTGATGATCTGTTTGCCGATCCGGGCGTTGATGATCGTATACCCGCCCAAGGGTTCGACTGTGCTGACGCGGACCTTGAAGGACGGGTTTCCTTCGGATTCGCCCAGCCATATATCCTCTGGGCGCACGCCCAGTGTTCCCGCCCCGCCCTTCTGCGTCGTGCAGACGACCTGGATGTCGGTTTCAAGCACATCACTTTCGAAACGCAGACCTTCGGCCGAGAACCGACCCTCGAAAAAGTTCATCGGAGGCGATCCGATCACTTCGGCAACAGCGAGCGAACACGGTTCATTGTAAACCTCTTCCGGGGTGCCGATCTGGGCAATCCGCCCGCCAACGATCACCGCCACGCGATCCGAGATGGCCATCACCTCTTCCTCGTCATGGCTGACATAGACGAAGGTCTGGTTATTCTCGCGTTGCAGGCGCTTGAGTTCGACGCGCATCTCCTCGCGCAGGCGGGCATCTAGCGCGGCAATGGGTTCATCAAGCAGCATGGCCCGGCTTTGTGCCGCAAAGGCCCGGCCCAGCGCAATGCGCTGGCGCTCACCACCCGACATCTGCGCGGGGTTCTTGTGCAGGATATGGCTGACGTGAAGAACCTCCGAAACCAGGTCCAGACGTTCGGCTATCTCGGCCTCCGAGGCGCCACGTTCCTTGAGCGGGAAGATGATGTTCTCGCGCCCGGTCATATGCGGAAACAGGGCCAGGTTCTGGAACACCATGGAGATGCCGCGCGCCGAGACCTCCATTTCGGCCGCGTCGCGTCCGGCGATCTCGACTTGACCCTCGTCCGGGGTCAGAAGACCCAGGATCAGCTTGAGGACCGAGGTCTTGCCCGTCGAAGGAGGCCCGAAAATCCCGAAGAATTCGCCCTGCCCGACCGACATGTTGATCGGTCCAAGTGTGAACTCCGGGTACCGTTTGACCACGTCTGTAATCCTGATCGCATCCATCCTATGCCCCTCCCAGCCTGCGGCCGGTCTTCATGTCAAATGCCAGGCTCTTGTCCGAGGGCAGGTAGAACGGCACCTCATCCCCGACCCGAAGCCGGTCCAGATCGTCAAAGGCCAGAAACAGCGTGTCCTGCACCTGAAGATAGGCCAGTCGTTTTGGACCCACACGCTCCAGCACTTCGACCTTGCCGTGCATGGCAATGTCGTTGCTGCCGCGCTTGTCGCCGAAATAGATGTCCTGCGGGCGCACCCCGAAGGACCCGCCATGGACAGATCCGTCGCGGGTGAAATCCGCGCGCACTTTGCCCGAAAGCGGAATTTCAGCCCCGCCATGCAGCATTAGGTGCAGCGCGCCGCGTTCCTCGCGCAGTTCGCCATCGACAAGGTTCATCCGCGGGCTGCCGACGAAATTGGCGACGAAACGGTTCTGCGGGTCGTTGTAGATATCCAGCGGCGCGCCGTATTGCATCAGCTTGCCCTGATCGATGATGGCGATCTTGTCGGCAAGGCTCATCGCCTCGATCTGGTCATGGGTGACATAGATCATGGTCTGGCCGAACTCGTGCTGCAGCACCTTCAACTCGGCCCGCATATAGGCGCGGAAGCCAGCATCGAGATTGGACAGCGGTTCGTCCAAGAGGAAGATGCGCGGCTCGACGATAGCTGACCGTCCGATCGCCAGCTTCTGCATCTCGTTGACCGAAAGGCTCGAAGCCGGCTGGTCGAGCCGGTGCGAGATGCTCATCCGGTCGGCCATGGCCTGCACCCGCCGCTCGATCTCGGGCTTCGGGACCTTCTTGACCTCAAGCCCGTAGGACAGGTTCTTGAAGACGCTCAGATGGGTGAAGATCGCGTAGTTCTGAAACACGAAACCGATATTGCGGTCCTGGATACGCAGGCTGGAGAGATCCTTGCCGTCGAACAGGATTTCGCCCTCGGAAGGTTCTTCGAGCCCCGCGATCATGTTCATCGTCGTCGTCTTGCCGCAACCCGAGGGACCGAGGAGGGCGACAAACTCGCCCTCTTCGATGTCGATCGACAGGTCGCGGACCGCGGTGAAGTCACCGAAGCGCTTGGTTACGTTGTTGATCTGGATGGATGACATGCCCTTACCCCTGTTTCCTGGCCATGTAGGCAAGGCCCTTGGCGGCAATCACTGACAGCACAATCAGGATGGTCAGGCCGATCGCGGCTACATAGGACCATTCAAGTTCGCCGAAGGTCTGCTTGTAGAGAAAGACCGAGATGGTTTCGGTCTGCACGCCCGGACCACCCTTGGTCATGATGTAGACCAGATCGAAAATCTTGAAGCATTCGACCGCGCGCAGCACGAGCGCGATGATGATGACGGTTTTCATCCGCGGCAGGATGATCTTGACGAAGTTCTGCCAGTTCGACCCGCCCAGAAGCCGCGCCGCGAGCAACTGGTCGGATGGCACGCCCAGCATCCCCGCCAAGAGGATCAGGAACATCAGCGGCGTCCATTGCCAGATATCCGCGATGATGACCGAGATCATCGCCCGGTTCACATCCGTCAGCCACGAGAACTCGGCCGGAAGGCCCAGATGGGCGTTGACCGGGCCGGTGCCCTGGAACAGCAAAAAGAACATCAGCCCCACGACCGCCGGCACGATCATCATCGGGGTCAGCAGGATCGAGTAGAAGATCTTGCGCCCTGGAAAGGTGTCGATGAAGAGATAGGCCAGTGCCATTCCCAGAAGGAACTGCGCCGGGACCGCAACGATCATGATCAGCGCCGTGCGCCACAGCGCGCCCCAGAACCGCGGGTCGGTCGCGAGGAACCAGTAGTTCTCACCCCAGTTGAACACCTCCCAGGCGCTGTACCATGGGATCCCCTCAAGCGGGGTCCACCAGGTGACACTCAGGTAAAGCTGCATGAACAGCGGGAATATCACGATGAACAAGAGCAGCAGGAAGGTCGGCAGGATGAACCAGAAGCCCATCTTGTCGCCGTCGCGCGCCACCCGTTGCCAGTAGCCGCGCGATGCGTCGGTTGGTTGTCTGTCGGTCAGGGTATGATCGGTCATTGTTTCAGTGCTCCGAAGGTCAGGCCGCGCACCAGGTGTTTCTGGATCATCAGGCCGAAGACGACTGGCGGAATGGCGGCGATTACGCCAAGCGCGGCTTTCATGCCGTACATCTGCCCACCCATGGCCGAGGTCAGCGTGGCCATGTAGACCGGCAGCGTGACCCATTCCTTCTGTGTCAGAAGCAGCGCCAGCAGGTAGTCGGACCAGTTCAGAATGAACACGAAGAGCGCACAGGTCGCCAGGCCCGGTTTCACTATCGGCAGGGTGATGCGATAGAAGACCCGCCAGTACGAACAGCCCGACACGCGCGCGGCATCCTCGATTTCAACTGGCACCTCCTCGAAGAAGGTCTTCATCAGCCAGAAGGCAAAGGGCAGCGTAACGATGCCATAGATCAGGGACAGCCCCCACCAGGTGTCGACCGCGCCGATAAAGGCCCACATCACCATGACCGGGATCATCACCGCCAGCGGCGGGAAAAGCCGCAGTTGAAGCACCGACAGCGGCAGCGATTGCGCCATCCCGAACCGCACCACCGCATAAGACGACAGCGTCCCGCAGACCACCGCCAGCAAGGTGCCGCAGATCGAGGTGACAAGACTGGCCACCAGCGGGCCGGTGATGGTTCGGTCGAGACTGACCACCAGCCCCTCGGCCTGACCATAGAAGATGAACTCGAAATTCTGCCAGGTCGGCTCTTTCGGTAACCATGTCAGACCGGCGACGGTAGTCCATTCCGGATAGGGCTTGAACGCCATCGTCACCATCCAGAGCAGCGGATAGAGCACGACCGCGCAGGCCAGCAACACAAAGAGATACTTCAGCGCCAGGGCGCCGGGGGACGGTTTCATTGGACTCTCCCAGAAATTGCGCAGGGCATCTGGGGCGACACCTGCCGCCCCAGATGCCCGTCAGATCAGGCCGGATCGACGATGGTGGGCCAGGTCGCGCGGCTGGCCTTGATGGCATCGACAATGCCGTTGCGCTTCTGGCGCTTGATGATCCGCTCCCATTTCGACTGTGCGGCGTCCATCGCCTCGCGGGCGGATTTCTGCCCGGTGATAGCGGCCTGGATTTCCTCGTCCAGCGCATTGTCCAGCGCGGTCTGGCCAGCGAAGTTGATCGACGGGACCGAGCGCGCTATGGTTTGCGGGATCGTCTCCATCGCGTAGGGATGATAGGTCGAGGCGACCAGCGGTTCCTTGAAATTGGCCTGTTGCATCGGATCGAAGTAGCCGCCCGGGTTGCCCGCCATCCAGGTATAGGTACGGGTCGAGCTGAGCCATTGCAGGAACAGATAGACCGCCTCGGGATGCTGCGACTGCGACGAGATCCAGGCCGTGATGTGGTAATACAGAACCGACCGGCGGTTCAGCTGATCACCAAAGCGGCGCCCCACCGGCAGGTGGCTGCCGATCATGCCGGTGGCCTTGGATTTGGGGGTGCCGTCGGCGTTGTAACCGTCACCGAACTTCACCAGGTTGGTGTAGATCGCTGTATGCGGAATTTGCAGGTTCCACATGGTGGCATAGGCCTCGGCCCAGGTGAAGGTCAGCGCATCGGGCGGGCACCATTCAAAGGAGCGCACATGCTCCTCGGCACACTGGATGCCCAGATCGCTGTTCAGGTTCGGGTTCCCATCTTCGTCGAAGAAGTGGTAGTTCGGGAAATCCATCGAGGCGAAACGCGCATAGAAGGTAGCCAGGCCCCAGAACGGGCTCATCAGGTTGCCGTTGCCATACATCGGGCCATTGCCGAAATCCTTGCCGGTGAAGAACTTAGAAATGCGGTCGACCTCTTCCCAGGTGTCGGGCGTCTTCAGCGCGACGCCTGTTTCGGACAAAAAGGCATCCTGCACGCGCGGATCCTCGTACAGCCCTTTCAGGTAGAACCAGGTCTGGAAATCGCCGTCCAGCGAGAAAGAGTAGTAATCACCTGCGTACGTATAAAGAAGCTTTTCCATCTCGGGCGTTGGCGTACCGCGCTCGGGGTCGGCCCAGTCGGGCTGGTACTTGGCCACAAAGTCCGAACAGTTTACCGCCCCCCCCGACGACACCAGATCGCCGGTCGAGTTCCACGGGCCGGTATAGATGTCGAAGGTGCCACCCCCGGTGGTCACATCCTGCATCACCTTCTTGAAGATGTCCTCGGCCGGTGCGCCGACGATGTCGATCTCGATCCCGGTCTCGCGCTCCCAGACTTCCTTCGCGGAAGGCCCACCTTCAGGGAAGGGCTTGGTGATCTGCCCGATGGCGCCATCCGTCAGCAGCATGGAGATTTTCGCGGGCGCATTGCCCGCTGCCTGAAGCGCCTTGATCCCCTCGATCGCCCGGCCCTCGGACATGGTGTTGTTGTACTGGAACCGTTCGGCACCTTCAAAACCGGTCGGCCCGCCCGTCATGCCGGGCGCGTAGTCACTGGCAAAGACCGGCGAAGCGATGAACGACCCGATCCCGCCGAAGCCCGCGGCGGCGGCGGCGGCGGACGAATTTTGCAGGAATGCCCTGCGTGTCGGGTTTGTCATTATTTGCGAACTGTTTTTCATTCTTTCCTCCCTGATCGGCATTCAGATGGTGCCAATCAGAAGAAAGCAACGACCGTGCCAGTCCGGCGAATCCAAACAGGGAAGTCTACTAAAATCTTGTTATTGAGGTATTAAATTCTCAGGAAGATCTTCGATCCCGACCACGCCGTCATTGCTGAGCGCCAGGCACAGCTCGAAGACGTTGATCATTTCACGGATGTTGCCCGGCCAGTCATGGGCCAGCAGCGCCTCTTCCGCGGGCTTGGAAAAGCGCATCACGGATCCTTCTGACACCAGCGCAGCGATCTGCCGGATGACCCAGGGCTTGTCTGTCCTGTCCCGCAGCGCCGGAATACTCAGAACCACGCCGTTCAGCCGGTAATACAGGTCCTGCCGGAACTGCCCCGCATCGACCAGCGACTTGAGCTTGCGGTGAGACGCCGAAATGACCCGGATATCCACCGGAACAGGTTTCGTCGCGCCGACCGGCATCACCTCTTTCTCGGCCAGCACCCGCAACAGGCGCGCCTGAAGAACCAGCGGCATGTCCCCGATCTCGTCCAGGAACAAGGTCCCGCCATTGGCCTGTTCGATCAGCCCCTTCTTGCCCTTGGCATTGGCACCGGTAAAGGAATTGGGCGCATAGCCGAACAATTCGCTTTCGATCAGCGCCTCGGGCAGCGCGGCACAATTGATCGCAACGAAGGGTCCCTTCTTCTTGCGCGAGGCATGGAGCGCCTTGGCGACATATTCCTTGCCCACGCCGGTTTCGCCTTCAAGGATGATGCTGATCTGCTTGTCGACGATCCTGGCGGCCTTCTCGGCAAGGATCTGCATGGACGCATCGCCGCCGTGGATACCCGCAAGCGGCTTTGGCAGGACAGATCGCGCCGGGGCGCGTTCACGCCGCAAGGGCGCCTGCACATCGGCAAAAATGACCTGCCCATCGGACAATTCCAGCGCCTGTTCCCCCGGCGTCTCTGCCGCCAAAAGACAGGGTATATCATTGAAATCAAAATCGAATACTTCTTCGAACGGCTTCCCTACAAAGGACTGGGCACTGAATTTCCGAACGCCTTGCGCCTTGGAGAACAACTGATGCGCGCCATGCGTCAGCCCCGAAATAGTCCCGTCAGAAGCCACCGAAATCGCGCAGCTTGGATCAACCCCCAGGAATTCCGAGGTGCGGTTCAGCCGCAAAATCCAGTCGGATTTGCGCGAATTCATGAGATTGGCCAGTTCGATCCGGCGGACACAGGATTTGACCACCTCCAGCGTCAGGGCCTGAGAATACTTCTCGGTGGGCGACATCAGCAGGGACACGTCAAGCACACCGATCAGCGACCCATCGGAATGATAGATCGGCGCGGCGGTGCAGCTTAAGGGCGTATGCGCCATGTCGAAATGATCGGTCTGGTGGACGACGATCGCTTCTCCTGACGTCAGGCAGGCCCCGACGCCGCAGGTTCCGGCGTTCTGCTCGCTCCACTCCGACCCGATATAAAGACCCGCCCGCTTCAGTTCGCGGTCAACCTTCTCATCGCCGATGAAATCGACCGTCACGCCCTTGGCGTCCGTCAGAAGCAACACATAGCCCATGGAGTTAACCCGCCGGTACAGGTCTTCCATCCCGAAACGGGCGATGGTCATCAGGTCTTCGGCTTCCTGCTGGTGCTGGCGCAGGATGTTCTGGGGCAGAATTCGCGCTTCACCCTTGTGTTCGGGGTCCAGCTTGTAGTCGTTCAGGCAGCGCAGCCAGGACTGGACAACCTCGGGGTCGCGCGTTGTCTGCTTGCCTTCGGCGGCCGAAACGATTTCCTGCACATGGCGTGCAAAAGCGATTGACTGATCCATGACGGCGCCCCTCCCAAAGCGTCGGCTCTGGCACCGGCTTGCGCTGGGGCGCTGCCCGTGACAGGCCCGAAACTACCAATAAACAAAGGGCAAAGCGAGTCATTTACGGTCGTATGACTGGTGCAGACAGGCCGCCGCCGGACACGCAGAAAGCCGGGCAGATAATCCCCCGAACAGGGGGCACCAACGCCCCCGGCACGGCAACAACAAACATGGCTTCCCGCCCGAACACGCGGCAAGGTCATTCCGCGGGACGGCGCCCTCCGACAGCTGCTGGACCTAGGTCGCGGGCAAACCCGACCTTGGTTTCATGTCGTCCTAGGTAAACGCGATGCTGTCGTCAAAGCTGATCAAAGGCATCCAGCGCCTTTGCCGCATAAACGGTGCCCGGCCCCCCCGACATCTCGATGGCAACCGCCAGAACCTCGACCAGCGTGCCGCGCTCGGCCCCGTGGGACTTGGCCTCGTTGACATGGTAAAGGATGCAATCCTCGCATCCCCGGGCGGCGGCGATGGCGACCGCAATCATCTCTTTCATCGCGGTCGAGACCTGGGCCTCGCGCACCGCCGTGTCGCTCAGGGTCTTGAACGCCATCATGGTTTTCTGATCGGCCTTGAACAGACCCATCAGCCGTTTGTTGGCCTGCGCCAACTTCTCTTTTTGTACGCTCATCTGAGAGCCTTTCGGGAAAAGTGGAGGCCCGCCCGGCGGAGAGGAGGCCGGGCGGGCACGGATCGGGTCAGAGATGATGGGAGATCAGCTCATTGACCCGGGAGGCGTTTTCCATCTGGACCATGTGGCCCGCGCCCTCGACAACGGTGACGCTGGCATCGGCGATGGCATTGGCATGGGATTGCGGGATCACCGCGTCATCGGCGCCCCAGATCACCTGGATCGGCCCGTTGAAACCGGCCAGCGCCGCAGCGATCCCGGCGGCTTGCCGGCCGCCTGCGAAAAGGTTGCCCCTGAGCGCCTCGAGGAAGCTTTGAACCCCATCCAGCCGCTTGTATTTCAGCAAGTCATCGACCATCGCGCGGCTGACCAGGCTCTGATCTGCAAACAGGTCCTTCAGCACGGGCTTGAGATCGCGGCGGCTGGCCGCCCCGACAAAGCCGTCGATATAGCCGGCGTTGATCTCATCTCCCAGACCGGCAGAACAGATCAGCGACAGCGAGGCAACCCGGCCGGGATGCTCGATCGCCACCTGCCCCGAGACGAGCCCGCCCATCGAATGGCCGACCAGATGCGCTTTGTCGATGTTCAGATGATCCATCAGTTGCACCACCGCATCGACCATCGTGCCAAGGCCCGGATCATCCACCGTCTTGACCGACTGGCCATGGCCGGGCAGGTCCAGCGCGTGAACCGGCGCCTTTTCGGCCAGCGCGTCGATATTGAACAGCCAGTTGTCCAGATCACCGCCAAAGCCGTGGATCAGGATGACCGGCACGCCTTCGCCTTCGCGCGTGATATAGCGGATACGCCCAACGCCCAGATCGGCGAATTCATGGGCCGGGCCGGTATCTTCCTCTTCTTCGATTTGCGGCATCTCGAAGGCATCGACATAGGCGTCGACCTCGGCATCGCTGACGCTTTCGGGGGCCAGGACACCCAAAAGCGCGCGAACCGGATAGACTTCGCCTGCCTGGCCGACACGCCGCCGCAGGAGACCGCCATCGGCGGCCTCCACGACATTCGCGATCTTGTCGGTTTCGACATCCATGATCTCGTCGCCGGGACTGATCTCGGTGCCTTCCTCGACATGCCAGGCCGCAAGGGTGCCTTCCCGCATGGAAAGGCCCCATTTCGGCATGAGGATCGGCGTAATCAGATCGCTCATCCGCTCAGGCCCCCATGGTCTTGCGGACCGCTGCCGCGATGCGGTCGGGCGACGGGATGTAGAGGTCTTCGAGCGCGGGCGAGAAAGGCACCGGCGCATGCGGCGCGGTGACCATTGCAATCGGCGCTTTCAGGGCCTTGAACGCATCCTGCGCCACGCTGGCCGAGACATCGGTGGCGATCGAACAACGCGGGTTGGCCTCGTCGACGCAGACCAGACGCCCGGTGTTCTCGACGCTTTCGATCACCGTATCCATGTCGATAGGCGACAGGGTGCGCAGGTCGATCACCTCGACGTCGATGCCTTCTTTCTTGAGCGTTTCGGCGGCGGCCAGCGAGTTGGGCACCATCAACCCGTAGGTCACGATGGTCACATCGCTGCCCTCGCGGGCGATATTGGCCTCGCCGAAGGGGATCGCATAGGGCTCTTCCGGCACATCGCATTCCGAGGCGTAAAGGTTCTTGTGCTCAAGGAAGATGACCGGATCGTTGTCGCGGATCGCCTGGATCAGAAGGCCCTTGGTGTCATAGGCGTTCGAGGGGCAGACGACCTTCAGCCCCGGAATATGGGTGAAGATCGGGGTCAGCATCTGGCTGTGCTGGGCCGCCGCGCGGAAGCCCGCGCCACACATGGCCCGGATCACCACCGGCGTTTCCGCCTTGCCGCCGAACATGTAACGGAACTTGGCGGCCTGGTTGTAGATCTGGTCCAGACAGACGCCCATGAAGTCGATGAACATCAGTTCCGCCACGGGGCGCAACCCGCAGGTCGCCGCACCAATCGCCGCGCCGACATAGGCGCTTTCGGACAGGGGCGTGTCGATCATCTGCTTGGGGTGCTTGTGATAAAGCCCCTTGGACACACCCAGAACCCCGCCCCAGGCGTCATCCTCGCCCGCGGCGCCCGCGCCGCCAACGATATCCTCGCCCATCATGATCACGGTCGGGTCGCGGGTCATCTCCTGATCCAGCGCCTCGTTGATCGCGTCTTTCATGCTCAATGTACGTGCCATTTACTCTCTCCTTTCTCGTGTCAGCGCGTGTCAGTAGGACACGTACACATCGGTGGTCAGTTCAGCGGGGGTCGGCAGGGGCGCGGCCTTGGCCTCGCGCACCGCGTCCTCGATCAGAGTCGCGACCTCGGCGTCGATGGCGTCAAGCTCGGCGTTGGTCAGAACGCCAGCCTCGGTCACCTTGGCGCGGAAGATCTTGAGGCAGTCGCGGTTCTTGCGGTTGTCCTCGTTCTCGCCCGGGGCGCGATAGGTCTGCGCATCGCCCTCGAAATGGCCGAAGAAGCGGATCATCTTGCATTCCAGAAGCGTCGGCCCGCCACCTTCGCGGGCACGCTTCACCACCTCGCCCGCCGCCTCGTAAACGGCGAAGAAGTCGGTGCCGTCGACGGTGATGCCCGGCATACCGAAGCCGGTCGCACGGTCGACATAGCTGTCTGACGCCACCGCGTAGTCCACCGAGGTGGATTCCGCGTAGCCGTTGTTCTCCACCACGAAGATCGCGGGCAGGTTCCAGATCGCGGCAAGGTTCATCGATTCCAACACCGTGCCCTGGTTCGAGGCGCCATCGCCGAAGAAGGTGATGCCCACCCCGTCATGCCCCAGCTTCTGCGCCGCGAGCGCGGCACCACAGACAAGCGGCGCCCCGGCGCCGAGGATACCGTTTGCACCCATCATGCCTTTGGACAGATCAGCGATATGCATCGAGCCGCCCTTGCCCGCGCAGGACCCGGTGGACTTGCCATAGATCTCGGCCATCATGCCTTTCACATCCACGCCCTTGGCGATGCAGTGGCCATGCCCGCGGTGGGTCGAGGCGATGCGGTCAAGATCCTTCAGGTGCATCATGATACCGACGCCCGCGGCCTCTTCGCCCGCATAAAGGTGCACAAAGCCGGGGATGTCGCCGCGGCCGAAATCGACATGCAGGCGCTCTTCGAACTCGCGGATCGTCTTCATCCGGCGATAGGCTTCAAGAAGCCCGTCTTTTTCCAGTGGGAACGGGTTGCTCATGTGGTCCTCCCTGTTTGATGAGCGGAACGCAGCGCTTCGGACGCTGCGCGGGTGAGAAGCCCGTGCCGGGCCGCATAGGCCATGCAATCGGGCACGTTGACGGTGCGGAACGCATCGGTCTGAAGACGGATGCTGACGTCGCAGGTTTCACTGAAGGTCAGTTCGCGTTCGCCATCGAGCGCGAACGAACCTGCCGAGACGCTGGGCAGATAGACCGTGTCGGGCAGAACTTTTTCAACGCCGCCGATGCCGACCTCTTCAATCAGGCCGGGCGCGATCGGGGCGACCAGCCGGGTCTTTGCCGTCTCCAGCGGCAAGAGACGCGCGCGCCGGCCCTCAGGTGTCTGCCGGTCAAGCGGTGCCAGAAGCCCGATGATCGACGACATGCCGATCCCGTCGGGCCGCCCGAAGGTGACGAAGAGATCGCGGAAATTCGCGGTCTTCCAGATTGCGCGCGCACCGATGAACCGTTCGGAGACGACGGCAACGTCGACCAAAGCGATCTCGCGCTGGTCGTTGACGCGCACTTCCAGCCGCTTATTGTAGGAATAGGCATGATCGCAGGGCACCTGCCCGGTCACCGCCAGCCCCACCGCCAGACCGGTGATCGTCGGTTCACGCAGCTCCGGAAAGGCGTTGTTCGTGCCGGTGGATACCCCGGCGATGGGTGTGTTACCGCAACGCGAGACGACCACGCGGTTCGTCCCGTCGCCGCCCAGCACCACAATCGCCCCGACACCCTGATCGTGCATCTGCCGTGCCGCCTCGGCGCTGTCGTCCGAGGTGCAGGTGACCGGCATGTCCAGATAGCTGACGCGCGGAAACCGCAGATGCCCCATACGGGCTTCGCGGTCGATGGTGCGCATCAGCTGGGTGCGGATGCCGCCGTTTTCCGGCATGATCACCACCTCTTCGACGCCGGTCGCCATCAGCCCCGTCAGCATCCGCAACACGATGTTCGCGCGGTCATTGATCGGCAGATTGCCCGCATGGCTGACGATCCGCCGGATGTCGCGGGCCGAGACGGGATTGGCGATGATGCCGACTTTGGTCATGGCGACGGTCTCCTTTCCAATCCAACAAGCAACGACCGTGCCAAATCGCGCGATGCGCGGTAGCGACGGTGAGTACTCGGTCGAACGCGCGAACGGGCGGCATCCGATCCCGGGCCGCCCGTCATTTCTGGAAGCTACAATTTGATGTGGGGTTATTCCGTCAGGCAGATGTCGGATCGGGTCAGGAATCGTCGGCCCGAGCCATTCTCAAGCGAGAACATCCCGCCAATTCCCTTGATCGCGTCAATGGTCAGTTCAGTGTGTTTCCAGCGCCCGTGCTGATCGGCGTTCTTGTGGAACGGCACGCCGTCGATGTCACTGACCAGAACATCTTGGTCGCCGATCAGGTCGTCGCCCTGCTGGAACAGTATCGGCGTCGACCTCGCCGATCGTGCCTACCTCGGCGCGGATGCAGCCGTTAAATCGCGGCCGTATTTCGGCTCTGCGAAGGTGCCGTTGATAAAGTTGCCGTAGCGCGACTTGAACGGGAATTCGACCCCAAGATGGGCATGTCAAGTGCATCACTGCGGGCTTGGGCATTCACGTTCTTGATTTCCTCCTGAGTCATGGCAATTGACTGCAAGCAACGACAATGCCAAACTTGGAGCGGTGATTTCATGCCGACAGCTCAGGACCAGACGTGCCGCAGTTTCAACGTCAGATCCAAACCCAGGCGCAGAAACTGGCCCTGACCCAGGCCATGCGCGCGTCACTGTCACTCCTGTCGATGGATGCGGACGAAGCCGCAGAAGCGATCCGGCGCGAGCAAAGCCGCAACAGCTTTCTGCGTACAGTTCCCCCGCCCCTGCCCGGCGGCGGCGGCGCGGCGGATCAGCCTGAAATTGCGCATATGGAAAGCGGTACCGAAGATCTGTTGCGGCAGGTCGCTCTGATCCGCATGACGACGAGGCAGAACCAGCTGGCGCAGGATCTGGTGCACAGCCTCGACGAGCGCGGCTTTTTGCCCGACAGCCCCGAAGAGACCGCCAGTTACCTCCAGTGCAGCCCGGCAGAGCTTAGCGCGCTTGTACCGATCCTGCAGGACGCCGTAGAGCCCGCAGGCGTGTTTGCGTGGTCACTGGCCGACAGCTTCCGACTTCAATTGCAGGCCAAGAACCGCTTTGACCCGCTGATTGAAAGATTGCTGTGTCGGCTTGACCTGATCGCGCGTCAGGACATTGATGGCATCTGCAAAGCTTGCGATGTCGACCGCGAGGACGCCATCGAAATGCTTGAAGATATCCGGTCGCTCAATCCCAGTCCTCTTTTCCGCCAATCCCACCCGATTCAGGCATCTGGCGAACCGGAACTGATCATCAAGACTGCTCCTGACGGCACCTGCACAGCTTCGCTGAACGAAGCCGCCCTGCCCCGGCTTTTGACGGATGACGCACTATTTTCATCCACCATGGCTGCCGAAACCGATGCCCATGCCCAAAGCTATTACCGTGATTGCTATCGCGGGGCCGCAAATATGGTACGGGCAATGCAAAAACGCGCCAATACGCTGCTGTCTGCGGGCCAGACCATCGCAGACCGCCAGCACAAGTTTATCAGGTCTGGTCGCCTCCGGGACAAGCAGCCGCTGACCATGACGCTGATCGCGCAGGAAGCCGGACTAAACAAGAGCACGATCAGTCGCGCCCTTTCCAACTGCAGAATTCGCCTGGATTCCGGCATTTTTCCCGCAGAGCATTTCCTGGCACGTCCTCTGAGCGACGATACCCCTGACCGGACCCGCGACCAGGTCCTGCAAAGGCTGCGCCTCCTCATTGAAACAGAGAACCCGCGAAGCCCCATGTCGGACCAAGTACTCGCCAGGCAACTTGGCAAGGCCAGGCTGTCGATCTCTCGGCGTACTGTCGCAAAGTATCGGCAGTTTCTTCAGATCCCCGGAGCATATGAACGCAAAAGGAATACGTGACTGAAATTGCTTCCTCGTCAACTGATGCTCTGACAGCCAATCGGCATTGGCCTATGATGTGTTTAGGATACAAGCCATGCTGACAAATGGCCGAGCCAGAGGCAGACCGAGGTTTTGTCGTTGAGTCCAAACAGGCTTAGGCCCAGAAGCGACATCCAGAACATACCTCTTGAGGTTGCTAATGCAGCCCGCTTGACCTGCCACGAAAGCCCGCAGACTTGGAGGCGCGGAGGGTTCGGTTGGTACCTGTGAAGCGACAAATGCGAACAGTAGTTTTTTAGACTGCTACGAACCAGCTATCATCCATTGCTCGTCCTCGGTTGACACCCAGGGATCCCGAAGAAGCAATCTCTGCCAGTGTGCCAATGCCCGTGACGCAGTCAGAAATCGAGCGATCAAAAGTTGCACACGGCGCCGCGCAACTATTTTTGATCACGTCAATATCGTTGCGATCCATCACCAGAACGACGCGGATTGGACGCTATTCTACGCCGTCGCAGTTGGTTGCGGGGTGATTTGCACCTAGGGGGCTAAGTCATTGATATTGCATGGCCTGAATGAACACCGATATCTCGCCGTCCGCCAAGGCGCTGACATTGATATGTTTTCTTGAGGGGTTTGGTTGCGGGAGCAGGATTTGAACCTGCGACCTTCAGGTTATGAGCCTGACGAGCTACCTGGCTGCTCCATCCCGCGCCGGTTGTTTTTTGATCGTTGTAGAGAGATGAGTATTTATTAGGTTTGGCGGTGACCTACTCTCCCGGGGCTTGAGCCCGAGTACCATTGGCGCGGAGGCACTTAACTTCCGGGTTCGGGAAGGGACCGGGTGTATTGCGCTCGCTATGACCACCAAACCGAATAAATACTCACTGTCCGCCTTGCGGACAGTGAGGGTGGCAGGCAGCGTTTTCCGGAGGAAAGCGCGTTGCCACCCGTATTGTCCGGGCGGGAGTATCAATCGGGTGTTGTCCAAGTCGAGTTGGTGCTTTTGGTTCTTGATTTGGCCTGGCGCGCGGAGCGCTACTTGAGGCCATTTGATCAGTCTTTCTGTTACTGGATCGGATCAAGCCTATCGGGCGATTAGTACCGGTCAACTGAACGCATTGCTGCGCTTACATCTCCGGCCTATTGACGTGGTGGTCTTCCACGGCCCTCAGGGATACCTTGTTTTGAGGGGGGCTTCCCGCTTAGATGCCTTCAGCGGTTATCCTGTCCGATCATAGCTACCCTGCACTGCTGCTGGCGCAACAACAGGTCCACCAGTGGATCGTTCACCCCGGTCCTCTCGTACTAGGGGCAACTCCTCTCAAGTATCCTACACCCACGGCAGATAGGGACCGAACTGTCTCACGACGTTCTAAACCCAGCTCACGTACCTCTTTAAACGGCGAACAGCCGTACCCTTGGGACCTGCTCCAGCCCCAGGATGAGATGAGCCGACATCGAGGTGCCAAACACTGCCGTCGATATGGACTCTTGGGCAGTATCAGCCTGTTATCCCCGGCGTACCTTTTATCCGTTGAGCGATGGCCCTTCCACTCGGGACCACCGGATCACTATGGCCGACTTTCGTCTCTGCTCGACTTGTCAGTCTTGCAGTCAGGCTGGCTTCTGCCATTGCACTCAACGAGCGATTTCCGACCGCTCTGAGCCAACCTTCGCGCGCCTCCGTTACGCTTTAGGAGGCGACCGCCCCAGTCAAACTACCCGCCACGCAGGGTCCCGGATCCGGATAACGGACCGCGGTTAGACATCAAGAGTGCGAAGGGTGGTATCTCAAGGTTGGCTCCACGGGAACTGGCGTTCCTGCTTCAAAGCCTACCACCTATCCTGCACATCACAATCCTGATGCCAGTGCGAAGCTGTAGTAAAGGTGCACGGGGTCTTTCCGTCTAACCGCGGGAAGCCTGCATCTTGACAGGCAATTCAATTTCGCTGAGTCGATGTTGGAGACAGCGGGGAAGTCGTTACGCCATTCGTGCAGGTCGGAACTTACCCGACAAGGAATTTCGCTACCTTAGGACCGTTATAGTTACGGCCGCCGTTTACCTGGGCTTCAATTCGGAGCTTGCACCCCTCCTTTTAACCTTCAGGCACCGGGCAGGCGTCAGACCCTATACGTCGTCTTGCGACTTCGCAGAGCCCTGTGTTTTTAATAAACAGTCGCCACCCCCTGGTTTGTGCCCCCGGATCCAAGTTGCCTTGAACCCGGGCCTCCTTCTCGCGAACTTACGGAGGTATTTTGCCGAGTTCCTTCAACATCGTTCTCTCAAGCGCCTTGGTATTCTCTACCAGTCCACCTGTGTCGGTTTAGGGTACGGTCTGATGGAGGGCTATTTCCAGGGACCACTCAGCAGCCCAGCCAATCCGATAAGGCTGAACTACATCCGTGATCCGTCACATCCTCCTGGCCTAGGAATATTAACCTAGTTCCCATCGCCTACGCCTTTCGGCCTCGGCTTAGGGGCCGGCTTACCCTGCTCAGATTAGCTTTAAGCAGGAACCCTTGGACTTTCGGCGAGAGTGTCTCTCACACTCTTTGTCGCTACTCATGTCATCATTCTCGCTAGTGATCTCTCCACCGGATGGCTCACGCCCCGGCTTCATCGAAAGCCTCGCGTCTCCGACGCTCATTTTTGATGCCCTACCGCTTCGCTACTTGAGGGCAGTTGCCTGCACCCACTCAGCGATTGGTCGAGATCAAATGAGCTAAAGAGACATGAGACTATGTCACACTACGCTCCGCTACCATGCCTTACGGCATCCTCAGCTTCGGCTCATGGCTTGAGCCCCGTTACATCTTCGCCGCAGGACGTCTTGATTAGACCAGTGAGC